>JAWUXU010000093.1:0-8410 GCA_034111145.1 Paraglaciecola sp. | reverse complement strand
TGTTCATCATTGGAACGATACCTTATTTAGTTTTAAAACCACACGTTCGCAAAGCTTCACATTTGAGAATGGACAATTTGTGATGATCGGGCTTGAAGTAGATGGTAAGCCCTTGTTGCGTGCTTACAGCATTGCAAGCGCAAACTACGAAGATGAACTGGAGTTTTTTAGTATTAAAGTACCTGACGGTGCTCTCACATCTCGGCTACAAAAAGTTCAGCCTGGTGACGATGTAATTTTAACAACTAAGGCAACAGGTACGTTGGTTGCAGGTTATCTAAAACCAGCGAAACATCTCTATTTGTTATGCTCAGGTACTGGATTGGCACCTTTTATGAGCATTATTAAAGACCCTTTTATTTATGATGCCTTTGATAAAGTGATATTGGTGCATAGTGTTCGTTTGGTATCAGAGCTTGCATATAAAAATGTCATTGAACATGAGTTACCTGAAAATGAATTTTTTGGCGAAGAAGTACACAAAAAACTATTGTATTACCCCACAGTAACCAGAGAAGCGTTTGATTACCAATCGGTGAGTGAAGAAGAAAATGATAAAAGCCACCACACTCGTATTACTGACTTATTAACATCAGGTCAACTCACCAAAGACCTAGGCATGCCAGAAATTAACATTGAAGATGATAGGTTTATGATCTGCGGAAATAATGACATGTTACGAGATCTTATGAATATTCTCGATGACAAAGGCTTCGGTAAGGCCAACTCCCGTAGTTTAGGAGAATATGTGATTGAAATGGCTTTTATTGAAAAGTAGCATTTGATAATTTGATAATGTGATAATGTGATAATTTGATAGTTTGATAGTTTGATAGTTTGATAATGTGTGAGTTGCAGTAGCTGTGAATGCAGAAATCATCAATAAAAAGAGGCTTTACCCCCCGTTCTATATTTTATGCCTATAGTTTTGACTGAGAAAAATAACCACGAATGGTGGCTGTATTTCTTTATCGAGGTGAGAATGATCTGTTTTGTTGGATAAGATATGATCTATTATTAATATGAGCATCAAAGTTACCAGTTTATTAAGCCTCGTCATTGTACAATTAATTCTATTGGCTCAATTTTGATACCTCAATGTAAACTATAGATTATGTAAATAATCTGAGTAGGGGTAATTATTTAAGTGACTTCATGAAAGCAATGACAGTTTTTTTTTGGCGGGGGCGCCCTAGTAGAAAATTAATAGCAACGTTGTTGTTTTTCACTGTACTGGTTACAGTGTTTTTTTTCAGACATATTATTATTGTCAAAAGCATTGAATATTTTGCCAAACCATACGACTTAAACGTTACTTGTCTAAAATTTTCATTTGACTGGAAACTTAATCTCACGGTTAAACAAGCTTGTATCACCTCTCCTATAAGTACAGTTGAAGTAAATGAAGCAATTTGGCAGCTTGGGTCCAATTTTTTAAGTATTCAACAGATAAAAATCAAACATCTCAAACACCTTTTTTCAGATAAAGAAGTCCATAAACAGCTCCTTGGCCAGCGGCAACAAGTAAAAATAAATTTGCCTGATTCACTGCCCTTCTTTACCAAACTACACATCTCACGTCTCGAAATTGATTCTTATGAATTGCTTCAACCCTTAAATTTAAGTGTGAACTCAGTTTCTGGTAATGAATTAAACATTGCTGGTGATGTGAACGCTTCCGTCAAAATGTACCCAAATAGTTTGTTGGTAAATATAACCTGGAAATTATCTGATCTTACAAAATGGATATCCCAAGTAAAAAATCATTTCCAAGATAACAGAGGGTTATTAAAGGACCTGACATCGAATGAAAGTAACATAAAAACTAATTTAACCTTTGACGGCAAGGTAATTAACTTAGATAGCCACTTAGATATGGTCAGCCGTATTTATATTTCAAAGTGTCCTATTGATGCAATCATCAAAGGAGATCTGTTAGTTGATGTCGACATCAGTCGCCATCACATTAGTTTGGATTTAAGCCAGCTTTCAAGTGATGTTTCAGTAGATGATTGTCCGTTATTACAAGATTATTTTGCAGCCGATAATCTGCCTCTAATATCTTTTGCCTTCCCACAAAAAATCACCATAAATAAAACGCAAATTAACCTTCCCGAATTGCACATTTTAGATAAGCAAAATACAGAGCGCAGTATCATCTTTGATACTTTGAATTATAAAAAAACAGGTGAACTTCAACTCAAGGGAACAATTAATAGCTCGGATATGAAAATGGGCAGCGTTAATATTGCAAAAATAAGTAGTGACTTTTCTCTTTCAGGGGAAAGTGTTAATGATTTAAAATTGATTATAGACAACCAAATTTCCCAACTGGATTATCCTGACTTCAGTGTGCAGAATGTTACCAATCACATGGATATGAATATAACAGAGTTGGAAACGCTGAATTTTTCAGGAGAATCCGCCGTCACAAATTTAGTTGTGCAAAACATCAACCTTTTACCCGTTACTGTAAGCCATAAAGGTCAGGCAAATTTAGTCACTATGACTCTATCCAGTCAGCATGACATTCAGTTAAAACAAGGTTTTTTAGTTGAACTAGAACAGCATCAAACGAATCTCGAAGTACATATAAACCAACAAAATATCATTAGCTTACAAAACATAATTTCACAGATGAAAAATGCAATGACTGTCACACAAGGCAAGCTTTCAGCAAATATTATATTTACTTTACCTCAAGAAGATGCGCATTTTACCGCACAAGGAAAGGCCTATTTTTATGGGGTCTCCTTAAAATATCAAGACTACCGTCTTAATAATATGACTTACCAAACACCGCTCACTTTTGATTCAGCGGGACTTCAGCTAGACGAATCTACTCTACACATCGATTCAATTGATGCAGGGGTGACACTGCAACAAATTAAAGCAAACGTTATTGCAAAAAACAGCATACTGCGTTTGACACAAGTTCAAGGTAATATATTTAATGGTGAGTTTTTATTGGGTGACTTATGGTTAGATGGACGAGAGCAGCAGTTTAATATCAATATCCAGAATATTGATTTGGCTCAGGTTGTTGCACTTCAAAAACAACCTGGTATCAAAATTACAGGGAAAATTGACGGCGATATGCCATTCATTATCGGCAAGCAAGGAATAAGGGTCGATAATGGCTGGGTGTCAAATCTAACGGGGGGAAAGTTGACTATAATAGATAATCCATCCTTTGATTCGATTAAACTCCAGCAGCCTAAATTGGCGTTGTTGGAAAATCTCGAATACACACAGCTCGAAAGCAACGTGAAGTTTACGCCAGATGGCTGGGTATTTTTTGATTTCGCCCTTCAAGGTAACAATCCTGATAAAAAGCAGAGCGTTAATTTTAATTATAGTCATCAAGAAAATATATTTTCTTTGTTAGAGTCCATACGATTGGTTAAATCAATAGAAAATAAAATCGAACAGAAAATAATCCAAGGTGATAAAAAGTGAAAATAACATATTTTGTACTTATCGTGACAGGGTTTCTAAGTGCTTGTACCCATACATTACAGGTTGAAACCAAAGAGCCAATTACAATTAATATTAATGTGAAAATTGATCATGAAATTCGAGTGAAAGTTGATAAAGAACTTGATGATGTATTTAGTGATGACAGTAGCTTGTTTTAAACCAACTTAGGAATAACTACATGAAAAGCAAAATGATTTTTAAATCCCTTATTACTGTCAGCCTCCTTTTTAGCAGTCTTGTTTTCGCAATGAGTTTAGACGAAGCAAAAGATAAAGGCCTAGTGGGCGAAAAAGATAATGGTTACTTAGGCATGGTGATAGAAAAAAAAGATGCGCAAATTTTAGTAGATGATATTAATGCTAAACGCAAAGCTGTGTATGTCAGACTAGCAGCAAAAAACGGTATTACTGTACCCCAAGTAGAAAAGCTAGCAGCTACGAAGGCTTATGAAAAAACCAGTACTGGTCATTATCTATGGATAAGTGGCAAGTGGACTAAAAAGTAGCATTAGATTTTTAGTGCACTGGTTTATTAAATTAAGGTAGATGGAGCTGTTTCGCTAGGACTCTATCTACTTTTTTATTTAACGTTATCTATAAACGCTGCACCAAAACTAGACCCTTGATTTCTTGATTTCTTGATTAGAATCCAAACCTGTTAAACAACGTGAAACCAATGGCTTATTTTGCTCACACTCAGGCATGGCGCTTTAATTCATACAAACCATTATCTGAGCAGCAGCTATTCAGATTACACCCTAGGCAGTCATAAATATTTGGGCATTAGCCCACTGTGTCAGGATAGTGTTTGCACAACGGATTAAGCGAACAGCAGCTAATACTGCTTTTGATGAATACGATATCATTGGACACAGCATGCTCAGCTAGACGTAAAATAACTTATGACCACAAACATTGGTTTACCATCACGTTTCAATCTAGATGATATTTGCATAGACTGGATTTACATAGACAACCACTGTAGCTCTACATTGAATTCAACATTGAATGACAATGATGACAATGACCGTCTGTATGATTTTGGTAAAATTTTATTATATGTATGAATAAACGCTAGATAAGGGATAGTGTTTATAATTCCTATCCCCCTGTTTCAAAGTAGTTGTCACCCCTCAAACGGGTCTTTAAGTGTCGCCATGCAAACACTTATAAATACTTTGGATCTCTTCGGCTCGAATAAATAATTTATTTTCCTCATAACGGGAGCTGGGCAGCTCGCAAAGTTCTGCTAATTTCGCTAGGGCTTTGTCTTGTACTTGGCTTGCTTCGACCGCTTCGTCTAACATACCAATAGTAGCGGCTTGCAAAGGAGAGTATCCCTGAGACTGAATGATAGCCCGTGAGTGGTATAAAGTATCTACGTGAGTTTTAGCAATTATTTTCAAAGTTTCATTGAAAGGCATATCGATGGCGGTTTCAGGTAACTTAAGGACAAATTCACCCAATGCACCTATACGATAATCAGAAACCAATAAAAGAAACACGCCCATTCCAATGGCATGACCTTCACACGCGGCAACGACAGGATGTGGGTGTGTATAGAGTTTTTCCAGTAAAAGCATACCTTGGGAAATCATCTTTTCGGCTGCTTCCGTTCCAGTCGCCATGACCTTTAAGTCGAATCCCGCGGAGAATATGCCTACGTGACCAGAAATTAAAACACCTTTGCTCTCAGTTTTGGCTCGGTCTAGGTTGGCCATAAATTCTTGGGCTAACTCGAAAGAAACAGCGTTAGCTTTGCCGTTGTCTAGTGAAATTTTGGCGATACCGCCCTCAAGTAGTTCATATTTCATGGTATTTATATTTCCTTGGATATGTTCTAAATTTTACTTTTAACGAAGTCTACCTGTTTTTTGATATAAAACGAGGGCAATTATCTTTTAAAGCAAGCCTTACAGCTCAGCGTAATGTAAAACTATTTGTGTCAGGACAATAATTTATTTTAAATCTACTTTTAAGAGGCCTCTTTTGCCCTGTCAGCATAAAGTTAATATAAATAATGTCCTATTCAGATCCCACACTGATTTTCTTAAGTTGCCTTTTAGCATTGTTATTTTCAGGTTGTAACTGCAGTACTTTGTTGTAAAGTTTCATCGCTGTTTTGCTATCTCCTAGCAACCAATGAACTTCAGCAAGGCTATCGTAAGTATTAGCGCTTGCAGGAAACAACTGGGTATTGAGAGTGAAAACCTGCAGCGCTTTATTCATTTTTTTCTGCTCTAGCAATGTATATCCCCAAGTATTCAGATCTGCTTCTTCGAGTTTGGTAGCACCGCTGCTTTGCAATTTTTTGGCTATAGCTTCTATGTTGGCATAACCTTCTTTTTGTAGCATTTTCCATAAGGGAGTAATCGACGCTGGTAATCCAAAACCATTTTCAGCTTTCATGTCGGCAATATAGAACCCTGCTATTTCATCAATAAAGGTTGAAGGTAATGAGCCACTTAGATTGGTCAGAACAACAATAGACAAATTGTCCTGAGGATAAACCACTAAGGCTGAGCGATCCGCACCAATTGCAGCTGCTGCTGGATGCGCTGTTCGGTTGATTATTGGCCAACCTAAAGCGTACCCATTAATCAAACGGTTGAACCCTGCTGTTTCCCCGTTGATGAGTAAGTGGGGTTGCCAAAGCTTTTTAAGGCTATCTTTTTTATCAAAAAGCGTCCCCGTTTGAAGTGCTATAGCCCACAAAGCTAATTCTCTGGCACTGCTTGTCATACCTGCCGCTGTGCGAAGAGCTGGGGAGAAGTTAGCGCTAATATTGGTCAGTTTACCTGCATATATATAGGTGTAAGCGCGGGACTGGTTGGGTATCACCGTTTCAAAATGTGCAAATCCTGCATCGGCGGTTTTCTTTATGCCAACTGTATTCAACTGGTTTTGAGTTATAAAGTCTACAAAAGGCATACCACTGACTTTATCAATTATTTTTCCAAGCAAAACATAACCTGTCTGGTTATATTTAAATTTTGAATCGGACGCAAACTCCATTGGCTTTTTCTGGACCAACTCCCACGCGGTGTCAAAATCAGGGCCATCGATTAAATTAGCCCAATTCCCCAAAATACTAGGCAATCCCGAGGTGTGACTCATCAGTTGTTTAATAGTTAAACCGCGCCAAGCTTCAGGCAGCTCTGTAAGGTAATTAGAGATACCCACATCCAGTTCCAATTTTCCCTGTTCCACCAATTGCACAATGGCAACACCGGTAAATGCCTTGGTCATTGAGTTGATAGTAAATACTGTATCATCAGTCACTGCTACAGAATCTTGAATATTAGCAACACCATAGTTTGCGGTTTTCACTATTTGGTTTTTTCTGACAATAGCCAACTGTAAACCAGGTATTTTTCTATCACTCATTTTCTGTTTAACATAATCATCAATTTCATCGCCTTGAGCCACACTAGAAGCAAGACCTGCGATTAAAACCAACAAGCTAGTAAAAATAAGGACATTTATATTTTTAAAAAGGTGGGGGATGTGCAAAGTGTATTCCTTGTTTAGTTATCATCAATTATTAAATAATTGATGATAACTAAAAGCATGCAACAATCATAAAGAGGGTTTAATTTGATTATCGATTTTATAGACATTTAATCAAAGCCCAGCCCAACAAATCCGATTATATTAACTCCACAACGTTAATTACATAGCATCATTTTGTTACCATCGAGTTAGAATTTCGGTTATTTACCTACCTTATCATTCACGGTTGTGGGCACCGTTAATTTGCGGCCAACAATAATTGAGTCGATAATCGCAATGGCCCAGCAACCTAATAACAGAAGGCTTGCCATATTGAGTGAGCCACTGGCGCTACCGTTAAGCTGCAAGGATATTTCGGCCATAAGACGACTAATATCTAAAGGCATGTCCCCACTTAGTATTTTGTCACTAATATCATCAGCAATGCTGATCAAATCTGTGATTAGTACATACAAACAACCCGCAGAAAAAAAAGTAAATACCGTTCCTCTTAGTTTGCTTTTTAAGTAAAAATGACCACAACCTGGAAAAATCAAGGCAGATATTAGCGCTGCTTTTGTAGCTTTATGCATATGTAACCTCTGTGTTATATGCCACAACTTCCCCTAACAGCTCGTTTCGGATGATATGTAAAACCGCGTGATCTGTTAACAAGCCGAACATCTTATAAATGCCTGATACTATGAACTTTACCCTATAATGATACTATTAATTTTTGGTATTAAAGAAAAAGTAAACGGAGCTAATTTACTTAAACTGATAAATTAAAATTAGTAGCTGTAAATCCGTTAATCTTAAATAAGCGTGTGGTTTTCTATATACATCAAGGGATATAATAAGCAGTCATTACATTAGCGTAATGACTACTAAAATTTAAAGGATAAATGATGAATAAGCCGAAAAAAACAGGTGTGAATGAAACAGATTTAGGTCGAGGAAAAATCAAAGATAATTTCTTAGGCGCGTTAGTGACATCAAAACTCTATAAAATGCAGGTTGTGCAAGCCAAAAAAGGCAAAGGTTCATATCAGCGTAAAGCTAAAAATATAAGACAAGAGTCTTATTTAATAGCGGCTTAAGTTTTTTCTTATAGCCACTATTAAATAAGACTTTTTACTTAATCCCGGTTTTCCATATTCAAACCATTATAAATATAAACCGTTGAAAAACGGTTTAGCACAAAGGAAAAAAACATCTCGTTTTTACTCGCCTTTTCATACTAGATACACACCCTCAAATTAGACACACACAAGTGATTATCGGCACTCGGTTAATACGTAACAACCTCGATATCTCAATAACTATTAACCCACCCAGTGTGATCGCTAGAACAGTGAGAGCCTCAGCCCATAAAGAGCCTCAGCCCATAAAGAGCTTCAGCCTAATAAGAGCCTCAGCCTAAAAAGAGCTTCAGCACT
>JAWUXU010000092.1:0-15804 GCA_034111145.1 Paraglaciecola sp. | reverse complement strand
GTGGGCTTTATGGTGTCGCCTTTATTGTGGAAAAAAGTCGCACGAGGCTTATCTGCAGGGCGTGTTCAATCTGTAGCGGCACGTTTAGTTGTTGAGCGCGAAAGAGAAATTAAAGCCTTTGTACCTGAAGAATTTTGGGACATACATGCAGATTTAAACACTGCAAAAAAAATCAGTTTGCGTATGCAAGTAGCCAAAGAGAATGGAGCAGCATTTAAACCGGTAAATAAGGTTCAAGCTGATACAGCTGTAAACTTTTTACAAAGCGCTAGTTATCAAGTGGTGAGTCGTGAATCTAGGCCAACTCAAAGCAAACCTTCTGCCCCTTTAATTACATCTACTTTACAACAAGCTGCAAGCACTCGCTTAGGTTTTGGTGTAAAGAAAACCATGATGATGGCGCAGCGTTTGTACGAAGCAGGTCATATCACCTATATGCGAACTGATTCAACTCATTTGGGTAAAGAAGCGGTGGATAGTTGTCGCGATTATATTACTGATAACTTTGGTAACGACTACTTGCCAGAAAACCCCATTAAATACGGCAGTAAAGAAGGTGCTCAAGAGGCGCATGAAGCTATCCGTCCTTCTAATGTATTACTCAAATCTGAATCAATTAGTGATGTAGAGCGTGATGCTCAGCGCTTGTACGAATTGATTTGGCGTCAGTTTGTTGCATGTCAAATGACCCCAGCAAAATATGATGCTAGTACTATCAGAGTAAAAGCAGGTGATTTTGAACTAACAGCAAAGGGCCGTGTATTGAAGTTTGATGGTTGGACTAAAGTACAAAACCCGCAGCGTAAAAAAGGTGAAGAAGATTTATTATTGCCTGATGTAAAAGAAGGTGAAAATTTAGATCTTAAAGCTCTTGATCCTAAGCAACACTTTACTAAACCAGTCGCGCGATTTAATGAAGCGTCACTTGTTAAAGAATTAGAAAAACGTGGTATTGGCCGTCCTTCTACTTACGCTAGTATCATCTCTACCATTCAAGACAGAGGTTATGCAAGAATTGAAAGTAAGCGATTTTATGCTGAAAAAATGGGTGAAATTGTTAATGATCGATTGATGGAAAATTTCGACGATCTTATTGGTTATGATTTTACAGCTAATATGGAACAGCAACTGGATGCAGTTGCTGAAGGTAAAGCCTCATGGAAAGGTGTATTAGACGACTTTTATGTGGATTTTGAGCAAAAACTAATGGTTGCTGAAAAATCACCTGAAGAAGGTGGTATGCGTTTAAATCAAGCCGTTCCTACTGATATCGCTTGTGGTAAATGTGATCGTCCAATGAATGTTCGCACCGCCAGTACTGGTGTGTTCTTAGGTTGCTCTGGTTACAGCTTACCCCCTAAGGAGCGTTGCACAGGCACCATGAATTTGACCTCTGGTGATGAAGTCATCAAAGTCGAGGATGAAGAAGAGTTAGAGACTGAAGTATTACGCTCCAAACGCCGATGTGAGGTTTGTGGTACGGCTATGGACAGCTATTTGGTAGATGAAAATCGAAAGTTACACGTATGTGGCAATACGCCAACATGTGAAGGGATTTATGTTGAGAAAGGTACCTTTAAAATTAAAGGTTACGAAGGGCCTCTCCTTGAATGTGATAAGTGTCAATCCAATATGGAATTAAAGAGTGGACGCTTTGGTAAATATTTTGGTTGTACTAACGAAGAGTGTAAAAATACACGTAAGTTACTGAGAAATGGTGAGGCTGCCCCCCCTAAGGAAGATCCTACTTTTTTACCAGAGCTAGAATGTGAAAAATCTGATGCTCACTTTGTGTTGAGAGATGGTGCTTCGGGAATTTTCTTAGCGGCGCATAATTTTCCTAAATCGAGAGAAACTCGTGCACCTAAAGTCGTAGAGCTTGCTAGATTTAGAGATAGAATTTCGCCAAAATTCTATTATTTAGCTGACGCACCCACAAAGGATCCTGATGGTAGCCTGAGTATCGTGCGTTACAGTCGTAAAACCAAACAGCAATACGTTATGTCTGAAAATGAAGAAGGCAAGGCCACGGGCTGGTCTGCATGGTGTACCGACGGAAAATGGAAAGCAGAAGATAAGCGTAAGAAACCTAAAAAATAATTTTTAGTCTTAGCTTTTACTCTTTTACGGCAGCTTTTGGCTGCCGTATTGTTATTAAACTTAATAAAAATGGCATTCAATTATGGCCCTCTCTTTACAAGAACAATTACTTAAAGCTGGTTTAACCAATAAGAAAAAAGCTAATCAGGTTCGTCAGCAAAAACAAAAGCAGGCGAAAGCGCAAAAAAATCACAATATAGTACAAACCAATGAAGCAAAGTTAGCTGCTGAAGAAATAGTTGAAGGTAAAAAAGCAAAAGATAGAGAGCTTAATCAAAAAACAAAACAGGAAGCAGAGAAAAAGGCACTTGTGGCGCAAATTAAGCAGTTAATTGAAGCTAACAAGCAGCCAAAATCTGCCGGCTCGAGGCGTGAAGATGAAGTTGTCTGTAACTTTACTGATGGGACCTTGATCAAGCGTATGTATGTCAGTCAGTCTATACAAAAACAGATTACTCAAGGGAAGCTTGCAGTTGTCAAGTTAAATGATGGTTATGAGCTTGTCCCCATGCCGGTAGCCAATAAAATTGCAGAGCGTGATGAAGCTTGCGTAGTATATCGTGCTGACAATATTAGTGAAGCGGACCAAATAAGCAGTGAAGATGAAGATTGGTATGCAGAATATGATATTCCAGATGACTTGAACTGGTAAGTAAACCAACCAGATGCATAACTATTTTTAGCATGTAAGACGAATTTTAAATATCGGTCTTTTTCTGGAAAAAACTAAAATTTAAACTAAGGACATTAAATTTATTAAAATATAATAAATGGAGTGTTTAAACTGATATTTTATGAGTGTTGGTCAGGTACCCTCGGAGAATACCTGACCAAAGAGCTCTGCTAGGAAGAGACCAGTCCACCTAGCACAAATCACATCTTATTCTAAATGATAATCATTATCAATACTATTAAGTTGTTTTTTTGAATTTACATTCATACTTCAAAATATTTTTGTGCCACAAAGGTAGCAACACTAATTTTTAGTCCTACTCGCCCTTGCTATGTCCGAAAAGTCTACATTTATGTAGGTATAACTTTGCTCTTTCGAAAGGTTATTTCCATAAGTGTCCAACCAATCTCTGTGTATTGCTAACTCCGTATGCGTGGGCGGGATAATATTGAAAGTCACAGTGTATTTATCATCAATACTACCAGGAAGCGTTATATTTCGGGCGTAGTGAAAATTATCAACTAGGTTAATGTGCGGCACTACATCAATAAAAGTGCTTAAGCCTGTTTTTTCATTAATTACCCTAGCAGTAATATGTAAGTATGGGATAAATCCACCGCTGGGTGTACCTTTAGGTGTGTTTTTAGTATCCCAATTTGCTCTTGCTTCGATATGGACATGTGTCTCATTCTCCTTAAGATGCAGTGATCCAGAAGGTTGAACATGGTCTTTGACCGCACCTTCAAAAATAAATACAAGTCCGGGTTCTAAGCGTTCTTCACCGATTACCAGTTCTAGTGCAATACTGTTGGCAGCCCAAATTAGGGGTAGAAAGGCTAGTAGTTTTTTCATTTTAGTT
Organism: Paraglaciecola sp.; assembly: GCA_034111145.1. GTDB lineage: Bacteria > Pseudomonadota > Gammaproteobacteria > Enterobacterales > Alteromonadaceae > Paraglaciecola. The sequence goes on along the minus strand of JAWUXU010000092.1, from coordinate 12,172 downwards.
TTTCCAATTTAAGGTGTTTTGAGTTGGCTTCAAGTCTCATTATTTTTCGTTAACTGCCTCATCTATAAAAGAGTGCCCCTGAATTATTGATGTGGCCTCGTGGGATCCTTAGTTGTTTAATGTATGACTGATTTCTTAGCATGCATCGTTATAACCAATCATAAAACGGTCATCCTAATGTTTTATTTTAACGACATCAATGCGGGTTAAGGTTTAGTTTTCTTTCCTTTTTTGTGTGTTTTATATATGTAATATTTTATATAAACAAACATGCAACAAATATTAATGGTAACTATTATCATTTGCAATTGATATCGACTTGGATTTCGGTTTTAAGAATATGAATCTACTGAGGGAAGGCATTATACAATTAGAATTTCTGGTGCTGTTAACGAACAGTGGGTTCTTTCAATCTCCAAGAAGTATTGTTCTATCTAAATGATACACAAAAAAGCGAAGCTAATAAGCTGCTCTATCTAGACTCACAATAAACGTTAGTTTCCTAAAAGCTAAGTATCAGAGGTCCTAAATTTCATAATCTGTTTCAATATTGTGCTTGATTTTAAAAAAGTATCTACGTTGAAAAGGAAAAATATCTGGGAATTCCATCAAATACAAATGCGTAGTGGTGGTATAACTCATCACACAATCGCTTTCTATTTTACAACTGTATAAACTACTGTATATAATGCCGTAATTGTTGGTCAATAGTGTCACTTATGTATCAGTATCGTAATGAATTACCAGAAAAATACTATCTTGACCATTTTAATGAGTTTGTTTGTTTTATTACCCAGCAGTGTGCACATCTGTTAGACAAAGAGCACCAAGAGTTTGTGAAATGTTATCAGCAGTTAGCTCATGAGACTCAGTGTATGTTTGTCAGGGTAATTAATCGGCAAAGTGGTTATATCAATCTGAATAAGATGATTTATCAAGAAATAAATGACTGTACTGGGCAATTGCTTCTGCTGGAAAAAGTGGGTTTTTTGAGGGTTTTAAGCGCGAATGATATCGATAGTTGGTTACAAGATTTAACCAAAATACAATTACTTGATATTTTAAATGAGTGTGATGTAACCACAGTTAACAAAAGTTCGGCAAAATCAGTTTTGTTAGTTCAACTTATTCAGTCCTGTACGAATGCTCAATGCCTCTCATCGAAAATTGCCCAGCAGTTTTTAGCCAAAAAGTTCGAGCACTGTTTAGCGTATTTATTATTTTTGTTTTTTGGTGATACTAGCAGCGGTTTTGACAAGTTTTCCATGCGTGATCTCGGGGTTTTAAAAACCCGCACTGGTAGCCCAGAAAATAATGCACGATTTGCTACCTTACAGCAGGCACAAAATGTTTTCTATTACAGCTTCAAACTCGGGCAATTAAAACGTAACGAATTAAATATTCAGGAATATATATTTAACAATAAAGGAACTTCCGAGCACCCTGTTGATATTTTTAATTGTCCGCAATGCAAACAACTTAAAGATGAATATTTTTATTTACTGGGTAAACAGTTACTGGTTGAGCACCACTTTTTAGCTATGGAATATCTATACGCCTCTCATCACCCTAAAGCACAAGAGAAATGGTTGAGAGAACTTTACAAGTTGGGTGAAAAAGACCGAGTGAAAGCCGAGTTAGAGAGCATTATTAATGATCCCTTGGATGATGCGTTATTGCTTTTCGCTGAAGATTTTTATCAACGTAAGTTTCATCAAGTAAAAGTCAGCAAACTAACCCAAAAATTGCGCGACGACAGTTACAATTTGGTCATTGACGAGATACACAAAGACCAAGTAGAAAAAGGTGTTAAACAGTATTATCAGCGTCTAGGTGCAACTGCTTATAGGACTGAAAATCGATTATTTAATGCACTATTTGGATTAACGTTCTGGCAAGAGTTGTTTAATTATCATGCCGATTCAACAGCCACTGAGTTTGATCGCAGGCCGAGGGTAGTCAAAGACAACACAATTTACCAAGACTTAGGGGAAGCTATTGAGCAACGTTTATTAATATTTTCTACAGCACAGACTGCCATTGCCTATTTAACAAGAATAGCCACCCAGTATTATGGTCAGCCTAATGGTATGTTTCGCTGGAATCCGCAAATTATTCAGATAATTTCAATATTTTTGACTGCCTCACCAGCAAAGGCCGTCGTCGCTCATTTAAGAGCTATGGCGCAAAATCACCATGGGTTAAATGATGGTTATCCAGATTTGATGATTATAGAAAATGGACAACTCCGATTCGAGGAGGTAAAAGCACCGGGAGATACACTTCGCCCGAACCAGTTTGTCAGCATGAATGCGTTACAACACGCTGGATTTGATGTGCGGATTTGCAGGGTCCAGTGGTCTGTGGATCCTATGCAGCCTTATGTTGTAGTTGATGTAGAAACCACCGGGGGTAAACAGCCTCAGCATCGTATTACTGAAATTGGTGCAGTAAAAATGATCAATGGTGAAATAGTCGATACTTGGAGCAGCCTGATTAACCCGCAAAGACATATTTCGAAATTTATCACCAAACTCACCGGCATAAGTAATGATATGGTCAAAGATGCACCTTTATTCAGTGAAGTGGCAGATAGCCTCATTGGATTTATGCAAAACTGTGTATTTGTTGCTCATAACGTTAACTTTGACTACGGATTTTTTAAACAAGAGTATCAACGAATCGATCGTCGCTTTGTGATGCCTAAATTATGCACGGTAAGAGAATCGAGGAAGCATTTCCCCGGGCTTAAGTCATATTCATTAGGCAATCTGTGTGAAACGTTTGATATCCCTTTACACAGTCATCACCGTGCAATGTGTGATGCTGAAGCTGCTGCGGCACTTTTAAAAATGATCCATGAGAAAAAAATCGATATGTAATAAGAATAGGTAAAGAGTTATAAATAAACAGCCGTTGTATTTAGTTAATTACGTTATTATTTTGCTGGTATTTCTTAACTTTTCCTTATTTCTTATGCAAAATTTTTTTCTCATCTTGACAGGTATGGCTTTTGGCGCGATTTTGCTTATTGTCTGTAAGCTTATGCTTGAACACCGGCAGGTGTTAACTGCCAAAATATTAAGTTTGTTGTTGCTAAGTGCAGCTTGTTACATGTTGCAGCCGTTTGTCCAAGACATGTTTTACTTTCAAATTTTTCTTGGTATCAGTTCAATGACAAACCCTGCGTTATTTTGGATGTTTGCATCTACGTTATTTCAAATAGGAGAAAAAAGCCAAAAACTACATTTTGGCCACTATGTTGGGCTTGGGGTTTGCATCGTCTTAGGTACTTATAAACAGCTACAATATCCGGCAGATATAGGTCCACCCATGCAGGTTATTATACTTATTGCGACAAGTGTAATAACGTTTTTGGGACTGTTTGATATATTCCGTAGTTGGCAATCTGATTTAGTTGAGTGTCGCCGTTTTTTACGGCTCGGTTTGTCAGTTACTTCAGGGGCTTTTTTGTTGTTTATTGTGATGAACGAATTTGTCTATGGACACGATGCGTTTCCTGCATTCTTGAATTATATTAATATCAGTATTATGAGTGTTTTTGCCATGACCTTTGGCTACATTATTTTGGTTTCAGACTTAAACATTTTAATAGAGTCCATAGAGGAATTGACTACCGAGTTAGTCAAAGAAGAAATAATTAAGCCCTCGTTGGCAGACAGTCAATGGTTAGATAACTTGACTTACGCTATGGAGGAGGAGTTTTATTATCGACAGGTTGATGTAACTATCAGGAGTCTTTCAGATTATTTAATTATTCCTGAACATCAACTTAGACGGTTGATTAATCAGCATCTTGGTTATAGAAACTTTAATGATTATTTAAATCGCTATCGGATTAGAGATGCTGCACAGCGCTTGTCGGATCCAAAACTAATTAGAATTCCAATTTTAACTATTGCTATAGAATCTGGCTACGCGTCTTTAACCACGTTTAACAAATCATTTAAAGCACTCAAAACGATGACACCAAGTGAGTTTCGTAAAATAAGTGGTTTAGTTGATTCACCAGAGCTGACCGATTTTTAGTTTTCTATTACCGATTTCAAAAATCTACACCGTATTTCGCAATCGGTGAGATTTTTTATTAATTTTCCGTTTAAATAATTCCAATTAACTCAATCAATCAGGAACGACCATGAATAAATTTCTAAAGCCATTTGTAATAGCGTGTTTATTAAACACGTTAGGTGCTTCTTACGTTTTAGCTCAAGCTGAATTATCCAAAGATGATGCGAAAGCTCAGGTTGTTGAAGCTTGTCAAGCCGAGGCTAAGGCACGTTACGGGGACGATTCTATTCATTATATTAGTAGCAAGGTTAAATGGATGAAAGCCATGGGCGGAGCGTCTGTAAAAATGAAATTGAAACCTGAATCAAAACGTGTCGTAAAATACTCATGTGTCTTACAGACGGACCGTCTTATAAAATTTTATAAAAGTTAGTAATAAACATTTGAAATTTCGTATTCAATCAGAAGCAGTTTGAAAATTATTCCTACCCTAGAATACGACCAATGAATTTTTATAAAATATACGCCCTACCTTTTTCACTAAAAAAGTATATGTCACTTAGGTATCCCCTATTACGGTTATTGTCCCGCAAGCTCTATGGATATTGTTCCAAGAGTGGGCGGGCATTATCGAGCGATTACTGGGTAAGTTGAATTTAAACGTATCAACTAAGGCCCTTTTTGTAATTGTAAAGCCAGATCTCTATGAACACGGATGGGATAGCTACAACCTAGTTCTAAAATATTTTGCCAAAGCAATACTCATTAGCCGGGTTGAGACTAACTCAATTCAGCTGACTTATTTTCCGTAATAATACTTAAAATACTTAAATTTGATTCAGGTTGAATTTTCTAAGCAAGTAAACATTTTTACTTTTGCCATTTTTTTCAATCGTACATAATCGAATGGAGCGTTTTTTATACTCTTTTTCATCATCTTTATAGCTGAATTCATTAGTCAAGCTAGTGGTTTTTATTGTGAATCCCTTATTTGCATATCTTGCTAGTTTTGCATAAGCCATATTTTCATTATAAAGTCATCACTTTACTGTACCCGACTCTTGTATCTGATGGTTTGCGCGCTTCTGAGACTCGATGATGATTAAGCCTGAATAGTCCAGAAATTCCCAAATAATAACAGATAGGATATTTTCTAGTTATGGTGGATTGAAGAGTTTGCTTGGGCAGTAACCAGCACCTACATCACATTAGATACGAGTAGGCTAAATCTACTCGTATCTAATGGTTTTTATTTTTATTTTAATGTTAATGTTTCACCATTTTCACTTTTATCTATCAGTAACCAAATCTGATTCTGCGTCGGCTAACATTGCAAATTCTTCATCGGCACTTTTCGCAACAACTGCAAACCTTTAAAATAAGACAACTAGTGTGATAATCAGCTGAGGGGACAATTTTGACGAGGAAAAAATAGTGAAACGGTTATGTCTAGGGCATTAATATAAATACAAGAATACATAACTAACAATGATGCTTGTATATAACAGCTTTAATCGATAAGTTTTAGGTATTAACAATCTTTTGACATCTATTATGCCTAGTGAAAAACAAAAACATTATTCAACTTGTACCTTATGTGAGGCAATGTGTGGCATAGAGGTTACCACTGTAGATAGAGAAATATTGACTATTGTAGGTGACAAACTCAATCCATTCAGCGAGGGGCATGTTTGCCCTAAAGCGATGGCATTGAAGGATTTGTATGAAGATCCAGAACGTATTCGCACACCTATTGAAAGAACAGATGATGGAAATGGTTGGCAGCAAGTATCCTGGGATTATGCCTTAGACAAAGTGGCAACTAGTTTGTTTGAGGTACAGCAAAAATATGGCGTTGAATCTGTTGGTACTTACCTTGGTAACCCAAATGCGCACAATATGGGTTCCATTTTATTTGGTCCCTATTTTTATCGGGCATTAAAATCACATAATCGATATTCAGCCACGTCGGTCGATCAACTGCCGCATCATATTGTTAGTCGTCAATTATTTGGCCATCAGTCACAAATCCCCATTCCAGATATTGATCATACCCAACATTTTATGATAATAGGCGGTAATCCGTTGGCTTCAAATGGCAGCATAATGACGGTGCCACATATCAAACGCAGATTAAAAGCTATTCAAGCCCGCGGTGGTAAAGTAGTGGTGATCGACCCTAAAAAGTCGGAAACTGCGGATATGAGTAGCGAACATCACTTTATAAAACCAGGCACTGACGCTCTTTTGATGCTGGCGATGATCCATACCTTGTTTGATAAACAACTTGTCGCTGCAGATGCACTAATAGATTTCGCTCCCGGGTTATTAACGGTTGAAAAATACGTTGTGGATTATCCGGCCAAACGAGTCGCTAAATTAATAGGCATGACTGAAACCCAGATTATTGGTTTAGTTGAGTCATTCTGTGCTGCAGGACCCGCTGTCTGTTACGGCAGAATGGGCGCCAGTGTGCAGGCTTTTGGTACACTTACTCAATATTTAATCATGTTGTTTAATATGCTCACAGGTAATTTAGACAGGCAAGGTGGCATGATGTTTACCCAACCTGCAGCTGATCTTTTACCACATTCTGGAAGAGGCTCTATTGCAAATTTTCATTCACGAGTTCGGAAACTGCCAGCTTTTGCGGGTGAATTTCCTGTATCGGCTTTAGCAGAAGAAATGATCACCGAAGGCGAAGGGCAAATTAAAGCTATGGTAATAGGGGCGGGTAACCCAATTTTGACTACTCCCAATGGCCCACAATTAGATACAGCTTTTAAAAATTTGGAGTTTGTTGTGGCTGTAGATTTTTACATCACTGAAACCTCACGCCATGCAGATATTATTTTACCACCTGTTACCGCTTTGGAGCGCGATCACTACGATGTTGTTTTCCATAATTTTGCAGTTAGAAATAGTACCAAGTTTTCACCTGCTATTTTCACCCCTGCTGAAAGCAGCAAAACCGATTGGCAAATATACCTTGGCCTAGCCGAACGTTTAGATAAGTTAAATGGTTTGCCCACTGATAGATATCAAACACTTTGGCAAAAAGAGCCTAAAGGAGTGGTAGATGACTTACTCAAAAATGGTCGTTATCGTCACAAAGGTGAGGCTTTAAGCATAGATTTGTTATTGAAAATACCACATGGAATTGATCTCGGTCCTCTTCAGCCTGATCTACCCGAAGCCATTTATCATAACGACAAACAAATAAACTTAAGCTTTGACTACTTTATGGCCGACTTAACACGTCTTGATAAACACTTCTTTGCTACTGAATTTTCATCATCAGGGCTACCTAATGATGAAAGTTTGCAGTTGATTGGTCGCAGGCACCTTAAAACCAATAACTCTTGGTTACACAACAGTAAACGGATGGTTAAAGGGACCAATAATGGTCTGTCTAGGTGTACGGCGCAAATCCATCCCGATGACGCGGATAAACATAATATTCAAGATCAACAGATGATCAAGGTTATTTCTAGGGTAGGGCAAGTATCATTGCCCGCTGAAATTACCGAAAAAATAATGCCCGGCGTCATTTCTATTCCTCACGGATGGGGACATAACAAAAAAGGCAGCCAGTGGAAAACTGCTGAGCAACACGCTGGGGTAAGCGTAAACGACTTAACCGATGAAATGGTGCTGGATGAGTTGTCAGGTAATGCTGTTTTAAATGGAGTACCGGTGACAATTGCAATAGCTTGATTTAATGTAAAATCAATCAAAAAGAGTTAATCCACAAATCCCTTGCAAGCAACAACATGTTGGCGTGTATTACGAATGGTTTTATAGTTAGCCAACAAAATTTACCCATGACAGAGTTCATGGGTACTCTGGTTGTTGTTTTATAAGGAATTTACATGAAATATCCAAAAGTCGCCATCGCAGTATCATGCTGTTTTTTACTCAATGTTTGCTTAGAAGTTGAAGATTCAAGTAACGATGAGTTAGTCAATACTTTGCAAGCACAAAACGAAATTTTAATCGCACAGCAAGTAACCAATACTGTTGCTATAAATGGTTTAGTTATCAACGCAAAAGATGGTCAAGCCATTAATAATGCCTCTATTACTGTCAAAAGAGGGGCAGTTATTGTTGCGGAAAATATTAGCGTCACAAATGCTTCTTTTGAGCTTGATGGCTTATCTCCAGACTCTGATCTTGAAATTATTGTCAGCAGTGCAGATGATCAATTTATGCAACGTGTGTTTTATGTCAATACTGGCTCGTCAACATCCGGTGAGGCGTTTAAAGACATGGGAGAATTCCAAGTATCTGAAGCACTAAACCTTGAAACTTCCGCACTTAAGTCTGCAGATAATATGCCCTTCGATACCTTAGAATTTGAAGCAAGTTTAGTATCGGGTTCAGGATCGACTTCACATGGATATAAACACCTTTCTACTTTTACGAAGTATCAGGGGTCTATACCATCATTATTCCCCGTTACTTTTCGGTTATTATAATTGCCAGTTTAGATCAAGATCAAGACGGTATTATTGACTACAGACCTGAGAACTATAACTATAACTATAATTATAATTCTCTTTATAGTTATGATTTTAACAACGCGTCTCTCTTTATTAGGCAAGCCAATACTCAGGATAGTATTACTATATATTTTGATGAAGTCGAACCCGAACCCGAAGGCACGGAAGTGGAGTATAGGATATCTATCGTTGACGATTCAGGGACCTCAATTTTAACCGCTGAGATGGTTCTTGATGATGACAATAACGATGGACTTGTTTCACTTTATGATGAAGTGACAGAGCAACATGTGATTACAGGAATTTACGACGGATTTGTAAGGTTTGAAATCCCTGCATTCACCGCTGGGGATGTTAATTATCATAGTGCTGCAATAACTATTTCCGATTCGACTGATGAAGTATTGAATATTAGCTCTTCTGGTACTAACGATAATTTTTTTCTATCAGATACCAAAAGCTGAGTTAGTAGAAACTGCTATATCATTGCGAGAATTGGATAATCCAAGTACAGACTTGGAAGTTGTTTTAGACACTACCCCCAATGCCGAGAATGCTTACAGTTATTCGGTATTCTACTCTCAGGCAGTGAGTGTTTCTGCAGCTAGTGCGACGCTGTTCAATCAAAATGCTATTGAGATTACAAAAGGCGATGCTAGCCCAGATGATTTAATTTTACCTGGGACAACCCTTATTGAAGGTGGGCGTTATACTCCGATTAACAGTTCGATGAGCCTCAATGATACTAAGTTGACATTAACCCCCGTAGACACTTTATTGTCAGGTGAAACATATACTTATAATGTAGACAGAGTGGAAGTTTTGTTTTCTGAATTACTTGTTGATGTGAGTGGTGATAATACTTCTTCTTTTACTGTTTCTGCTGATACGTCTGAGGTGTTTGATATCAATGATGTTCACTTAGACAACGAAAACTATACTGCTGGTGGTATCGCTATCAATGATGCTAACTCCGCTGATGAACCATCTAGTTCTGTTAATAACATTAGGCAAGTATATTGGTACATTCCTAATAGTATTAATAGTTTACAAAGCTTGACTATCCGACAGGTTAATATTATTAATGACGATGTTTCTAGAACTGATATAAGTAATTTTACCATTGTAGATAATGGGTCGGCTAATAACTGGAATTTCGTTTCGCTTATTGCATTAGCTGAAAATGAGAATGTAGAGCGGGATAACATATCGCGGACAATTATTCACGGAAGTGCTTTACCAGATACTTAAAAAACTTTTCGGTTTAATGGTGGTTTTCAATTTATGTCAGATAATCTAACGGGGTCAGAAAACAGTATTTCATTTGAATATGCGTATGAAACGAAAGCCGGTGAAATCGTAACAGGTACCCTGACATTACCCGTCCTTTAATTAGGAAATTGAAAGACCAGTATATAAACGATACAAGCTTATTTTAGAACTACACGATACTTTAAATCAAATAGCCCAGCGATCCTGGGCTATTTGATTTTATATAAATTATTAAAATCATCTATTTCTAAGCTTCTAACCATGACTAGCCAATGGCCAGCAAAAAAATTTCACCTGCAATTAAAGTTGCAGCGATATGACTTTGCTTTAAAGTTAAGTAAAATCAGATATTTAGTTTTTTCATGATACTGTCGGAAGATTATTCCCTAACGTATAGGGATTCAATTGTGCTTGACTCTATGCTGTCAACATTAATCATGTAACCCTTCAATGCGCCAGAGGCATTCTCTGGTAGGTCTAATTTTTCTACTGATAAGGCATGTAGAGTAAAACGATAATGATGTACCCCGTGACCGGCTGGTGGGCAAGCACCACCAAATCCAGTTACGCCATAGTCGTTTTGAATATGTGAACTGCCAACTGGAGCTAAGCCCTCTACTGCACTTCCTGAGTTGGTAGCCAACTTACTCAACTTCATAACCGAAACAGGAATATTCACTAGCTGCCAGTGCCAGCAGCCGCTGCCTATTGGTGCATCAGGATCATATGCCGTGATCGCGAAACTTTTGTACCCTCCGGGATATTTGACCATGTGAGCTGTGGCGACATATCATCTGCACTGCAACCGAAGCCGTTAAACTCATGTTTTTTATCCATCAATTCTCCTTGGGCAATATCTTTGCTAGATAACCTGAATCCTGTTTAAGAAATTGAACTAAATGCCTGTTCCAAGATCCGATCTTTCGACTAAAAGAGATGGATCTAAAAAGGAACAGGCATGAGTAAATTAGTTGAGTTGTTTTGTGATGTCGATGATTTTTGCCAAGTATTTATCCCTCAATGGCGTAAACAATTGCTCGAAGACGGTACGCAAAAACGTCAAAGAAAAGGGCAAATGACAACCAGTGAAATTATGACGATTGTCGTCAGTTTTCATATGTCACATTACCGTGACTTCAAACACTACTATCTTAGGTATGTATCTTTGGTGTATAAAAATGCGTTTCCAAACTTATTGAGTTACACACGATTCCTAGCGGTCATACCTAGAGTTATCGTGCCTATGTGTGTCTACTTCACATCACTTAAAGGAAAGCTCACAGGACTTGAATTCATTGACTCTACAAGCATCAAGGTGTGTCATAACATCCGAATGCCTAGACATAAAACCTTCGATGGTATCGTTCAACGAGGCAAAGGTACTATGGGTTGGTTTTATGGTTTCAAGCTCCACTTAGTCGTCAATCATCACGGTGAAATTGTTGCTGCGAAAGTCACAACCGGCAATGTACATGACACCCAACCCGTACGTGAATTAGCAGAAGAATTGACTGATAAATTGTATGGCGACAAAGGCTATTTGAGTAAAGCTTTGGAAGTGGATTTATTAGACAAAGGGATAAGTCTCATCACAACCGTTCGTAAAAACATGAAAGCAAAAGCTATATCGTTGTGGGATAGGGCTATGCTTTCAAGGTCGCTTATTGTTTAAAAGAAAATAAGCCAAGCCTTAATTTAACTGACGTAGAGCTGAACTCTACGGTTATCGCTTAAGCAGATCTCAGGTTACCTATACTCTGTACTCTTTGTTTTTAACTTTAGAGTTGTGAAATATCAACTGGACTAAAATCCTTTGCGGAGCCTTTATTGGGAGAAATACTTTTCAAGACTCCTTTTTTAATTAAGCATTTTTTGCAGTTTGTTTACTGCGGCAATTATTTTTAATTTCAACTATCAGTCCATGAGTACAAATAATATTTGTACCTACCCAACCGCACAGGAGCTTGAACGCTAGGTAGTCGAAACAACTCATATCGTTAGTTTTAGATACGAACTGGTTAGATAATTTATTCTTTTTGCCAGCTATAATTCAATGATTTTTATGGGTCAAGGAAAAACAGATAAGAGTGATTATCGTGGGTCTTCTGTCAAATACAAACTTTCAATTGATATCACAACCAAATTAGAAAGAAGTCTCCCTATTTTTTAAGTGCTTGCATTTCGGGAATACCAACATTTATAAATATTAGGTCGGTCGATAATTTTAGCTGATGTTCGGGAGGATCTTAGTTCACCATTAATGATAGGAGTAAATTAGTTTTGTTTAACGATTTTTGTAATCAAATTCTAGCTATTGAAAAGAAGGCCAGCTGCATACCAAAGGTTATTCAACAGCTGGAAGTCAA
>JAWUXU010000091.1:0-73438 GCA_034111145.1 Paraglaciecola sp. | reverse complement strand
AGATAAATACAGTGTTTATCTAAATGAAGTATGGATAAATAGCGTGAGGCGTATTTTAAGTATATCCATTTGTAACTGAAACATAGGTATGTTTCTATATACTTGTCAGATGTTAAACTAGTTCTATACTCATCAGGAATTCAAAAAAACAACGCCCTAACTCGGCAAACGGTAAAGCTTTTAAAACATAATTTTACATTAATTTAATTTACACTAATTTACACTTAATGTGTTGGAGATATAACCATGAACACGACTCAAATGAATAATGCAAATAAACAAGGTGGCTTCACTTTAATCGAATTGATGATTGTTGTGGCTATTATCGGTATTTTGGCAGCGATTGCATTGCCGGCTTATCAAACATACACAGAGAAAGCTCGATTCACTGAAGTGACTAATGCTACTGCACCTGCTAAAACAGCCGTAGAAATATGTTTGCAAATGGGGACAGCTATAGCTGATTGTGATGGAGGTGCTAACGGTGTACCAGCTAACGTTGTAGCAGCTGCAGGTATCCCCGGTGTGACTATTACTGACGGTGCGATTGTTGCTACTAAGCCTACGGATTCTACTATCGGCGGTACTATAGCTGCTGTAGCTTCTTATACGCTAACACCCATTGTTGCCGATAACGGTGGTATCACTTGGGGTGTTGCTTGTGTCCCAGCAACAGTTTGCTAAATAAGTATTGTTGAATAGCTTCTATAATTAAATAAATTTAAAAGCCCAGCTAAGTCTGGGCTTTTTCGATTTTGGATTTAATCAAGTAAGGTAAATTATGGCTACTTCACCTACAGTATTTGTTTACAACGGCTCTAACCGTCGAGGACAAGTCGTTAAAGGCGAAATTTCCGCTATGTCTATAGTTGAAGCTAAAAATCAATTACGTAGACGAGGTATTTCTGCCAAAAAAGTTAAGAAATTAGCTAAACCTTTGTTCGGTGGTGGAGAGACAATTAAGCCTGTTGATATTGCGTTATTATCCAGACAAATCGCTACTATGCTCAGTGCCGGTGTCACCTTAATTCAAACTATCGAAATGATAGCCTCGGGTCACGCCAATAAAAAAATGCGTACATTATTAGGTGAGATAGGCGCTAATGTTAGCGCGGGCAACCCGCTTTCAGCAACGTTACGTAAATACCCTGATTATTTTGATGATCTATATTGCGACCTAGTGGAAACGGGCGAACAATCCGGTGCCTTAGAAACTATCTACGATCGCATTGCTATTTACAAAGAAAAATCTGAAGCTCTTAAATCTAAAATTAAAAAAGCCATGTTTTACCCCATTGCGGTGGTGGTTGTGGCTTTTATTGTCACCACTATTCTACTGATTTTTGTGGTACCTCAATTTGAAGAAATATTTTCTAGTTTTGGTGCAGAACTCCCTGCCTTTACGCAGTTTGTTTTGGGCATATCTCGAGGAATGCAAGATTACGGATTGATTATTGCCGGCGTGGTATTTGCTGCCGGAACGTTATTTGCCAGAGCCCATAAAAAATCCCTGAAACTCAGAGACTCTGTTGATAAAAAAATTCTAAAAATCCCTGTGATTGGTGAAATTCTTAAAAAAGCCTCTGTTGCTAGGTTTACGCGTACCTTAGCTACCACTTTTGCTGCAGGTGTCCCCCTTATGGGGGCGTTAGACTCGGCGGCAGGGGCGGCAGGTAATGCGGTATTTCGTGATGCGATTCTGTTTGTTAAAAAGGAAGTGTCGGCTGGTATACCCATGAACGTCGGCATGCGCACCACTGCAGTATTTCCTGAAAAGGTGGTGCAGATGATTGCTATTGGTGAAGAAGCGGGCGCGGTTGATGAGATGTTGAGTAAAGTGGCGACCATATACGAAGGTGAGGTAGACGATATGGTGGATGGTTTGACGAGTTTATTAGAGCCGATGATTATGGCTGTATTGGGTGTGGTGATTGGTGGTTTGATTGTCGCCATGTACTTGCCCATATTTGAAATGGGTAATGTAGTTTAATTTTTCACTTTTTTACTCTCCCGCTATCTCATAGCTTGCAAGGCAATATTCTGGCAAGCTATGAATATTAATTACTTTACTAATTTTTATAAGTTACTTTATGCAAGCAACATTTAATTTAATGGCTGATTCACCCGCCTTTTTTATGGGTTTTGTGTTTATTGTCAGTTTGATGGTAGGCAGTTTCCTTAATGTGGTTATTTATCGTTTGCCCGTTATGATGGAGCGCACATGGAAAGCAGATATAGCTGAGTATACGGCATCACAAACCGAAGCCGCGTCTGCCACAGACAGTCCCCACAGTTCCAAAGAAGCGCCTTTCAACTTAGTTAAACCCGATTCAACCTGCCCCAAGTGCCAACATAAAATTAGAGCATGGGAAAACATACCTCTCATTAGCTGGTTATTGCTCAGAGGAAAATGCGGCCAATGTAAAAATCCTATCTCGATGCGTTATCCTTTGGTTGAATTAGCGACAGGTCTTTTATCCACTTTAGTTGCATGGCACTTTGGTTTTGGTTTAGCTGGCTTTGCTGCCGTCATAGCTACTTGGTTATTGATAGCGATGACTTTTATCGACCTAGACACCATGTTATTACCTGACCAATTAACCTTATCGTTGTTATGGTTAGGCTTACTGCTGAGTATCGAAAGCCCTTTTGTGTCGAGCCAAGATGCGTTAATTGGGGCAGCTGTGGGTTATTTAAGTTTGTGGAGCCTGTATTGGGCGTTTAAATTGCTGACTGGCAAAGAGGGCATGGGATACGGTGATTTTAAACTACTCGCCGCAATAGGGGCTTGGGTAGGGTGGCAACATTTACCTGTGGTGATATTACTCTCTTCATTTGTCGGAGCCATTCTGGGTGTGACTATGCTAACCATTCAGGGTAAAGACACAAGCCAACCTATTCCATTTGGACCTTATCTCGCTGCTGCTGGTTTTTTAACTTTATTGTATGGTGACTGGATTGTTACTCAGTATTGGCAGTGGATGTTGCCATGAGTAATTATGTTGTTGGTATCAGTGGTGGTATTGGCAGTGGCAAAACCACAGTCACAGACTTGTTTGCAAAATATGCTATTAAAGTGATTGATGCCGACGTGATTGCTAGAGAAGTAGTGGAACCAGGATCGCCAGCATTAAAAGCAATAATTGATAAGTTTGGTCAGTCAGTCCTAGATAGCTCAGGTGGTTCGTCTTCAGGTACGTTAGATAGAGCTAAATTACGTACTTTGGTTTTTAACAATAGTGACGTCAAAAATTGGCTCAATCAACTTTTGCATCCTGCCATTAGAGAACAGATGTTGTTACAGACTAAACAAGCCGAATCAGCTTATTGCCTTTTGAGTGTGCCACTTTTGGTTGAAAACAAATTATATCAGCACGTCGATAGGGTGGTTATCGTCGATGTGCACGAGCAGACTCAACTACAAAGAACACTTTTGCGTGACAAAACTAATGAGCAACAAATTCGTGCGATAATGAGTGCCCAAGCTACTAGGCAGCAACGCTTAGCCGTGGCTGACGACGTGATCGATAACAATGGGAAGGCTGATGATTTAACCGAAAAAGTCACTCAATTACACAAACATTATCTACAACTTGCAAAACAAAATACAAAGCTGTAGTGAATAGAGATTGATTTTGGTCTATTGATTTGATTAAAAATTCTTTACAATGTTTATCTGCTGCATGTATCGCAGTTTAACCAAGATAAACAGGTCATCATGTCTCAAGTAATTTACGAATTTCCACTCAATGAAAAGGTTCGCACCTACCTTAGGCTTGAGCAGTTATTTAAGCAGCTTGCTTATGGCAAAACTGCCAGCGAAGATTGGCAATATATTAATTTTCTAGACTGTTTATTCACTCTACTTGATTTTTCAGAACGCATAGATTTGCGCAGTGACGTGCTTAAAGACATTGAATCTCACGAAAAAAACTTGGTTATTTGGTCGCAACACCCAAATATCGACGACGAAGCCTTACAATTCGCCTTACAAAAAATTCTACGTTTACGTGAGTCATTAAAAAGTAGTAAAAAGGTAGGTGCAGAACTCAAAGAAGACAGGTTTTTAACGTCCATAAGACAACGGTTTTCTATTCCCGGTGGCAGCTGTAGTTTTGATCTACCCAACTTACATTATTGGTTACATCAGCCCAGTGAAAACAAACAACAAGATATCAATATATGGTTGCAAGAACTCACACTTATTCAGCAAGCTATGGAAATCACCCTTTCGTTTCTGCGGGAAAGAGGCCAGTTCAGGTTAGTCGAAGCACAAAAAGGTTTTTATCAAGGCATTGCAGAAGATAAAAATGAGTTAATACGAGTATTAAGTTCAAGCAACGAGGGATATTACCCGATGTTGTCAGGTAATAAATATCGCTACGCAATTCGTTTTACTTTATTTACTCCTACCATGCAGGGTAGCTCGTCTTTAGACAGCAAAGTGAGTTTTAAGCTGGCGTGCTGTTAACGTTTCTATTTCTTTACTCGAGAGTGCCCCTATGAAAAATGTCAATTGTCCTAATTGTAAAAAACAAGTGGAATGGACTCAAAGAAATCTTTTTCGTCCATTTTGCAGTAAAGTATGTCAGTTAATCGATTTAGGTGAATGGGCCGACGAGGAAAAATCTATTCCTTGTGGCGCTAATAAAGATCAAGAAACAATTAAGTTACCCGACTTTGACATTGAAGATATAGAGGCAATGTTAAGTGAACAATCTGAAAGTTTTTTTAAAGAATAAAATGATTAAAAAATTAGATTGAACCAATCGTTAATAATTATTTTAAATGACCAATGATAAAATGTATATTAAACCAAGCTTTGTTTTATTAATCTTATATAGGAGACAAATATGTCTAACCCAAATTTTGCAGATAAATCAGGACAATCAGTTCCACAATGTAATTTTGCTGCACGCGTAAATGACGAGTGGGTAAAACTTACTACTGACGAGCTTTTCAAAGGTAAAACGGTTGTTGTTTTTTCTTTACCTGGTGCATTTACCCCAACGTGTTCTTCTACACACCTTCCACGTTACAATGAATTAGCTAAAACATTCAAAGCCAATGGCGTAGACGAGATTATTTGTGTGTCTGTTAACGATACATTCGTAATGAACGCATGGGCAGAAGCCCAAGAATCAGATAATGTGACTCTTCTTCCAGATGGAAACGGTGATTTCACTGATGGTATGGGCTTATTGGTAGACAAGTCTGAAATCGGTTTTGGCAAACGTAGCTGGCGTTATTCTATGCTGGTTAAAGACGGCGTAGTAGACAAAATGTTTATTGAACCTGACTTACCGGGCGACCCGTTTGAAGTATCAGACGCTGATACTATGCTTGCCTACGTTGCCCCAGAAGCCAAGGCCTCTGTAGCAACTGCTATTTTGACCAAGGCTGGATGTCCTTTCTGTGCTAAAGCCAAAGCCTTGCTTGATGCAAAAGGTTTTGAATATGAAGAATTGGTTATGGGCAAAGAAGTGTCATTTACTTCACTTAAAGCTCTTTCTGGTAACGGATCTTGGCCTCAAGTATTTATTGGCGGCAAGCTAATCGGTGGTTCTGACGATTTAGAAGCATACTTCGCGTAAATTTTTGATGATTTAAAATGGCGCCTACGAGCGCCATTTTTTTGTCTGCAAATTAGTAAATTGGTATGCAACTGGATATAATAACTAATTATTGAATAACAAAAGCCTCTACTCAATGAAGTTATTTTTACCACTGCTAATATTTGTGGCTCATACCACCTCTTTTTTTGCATTATCTCAGTCTATTGAAAATGAATTTGATAAATTTGATGCCATATACCATAGTCAGCTTGGTTCTACTCGTGGCTGCCAAAAGCCTGAAAAAAATGTCTTCAAAGTCTGTTCTGATAGCTTAAAAAATGATGGTAATGCGCCATATATTTTGCATCACAACAAAGTCACTGAAAAAGTAGTGGTCTTGTTTCATGGATTAAGTGACTCTCCATTTTTCTTACGCTCTATTGCTCAGTCTATTCACCAGCAAGGTAATAATGTGATCGTTGCATTGACGCCCGGTCATGGTAAAAAACAAGCTGATGAAGATATGCAAGACGATAAACTGGCGGATCGCTGGCGATCGCATGTGTCAGAGGTAATAGATTTTTCAGCGAATTTAGGCAAGCAACCTTACTTAGGTGGCTTTTCAACTGGCGGCGTTTTAGCCACTGAGTATATTTTACTAAACCCAAATTCGGTCAAAGGCTTAATGTTGTTTTCTGGTGCATTGGCACTGGATTCGAGTGTAGAGTCTATGGCCAATATCTGGGGAATACGATGGTTGGCTAAAATATTAGATGGCAAATATGAGACACAGGGACCTAATCCTTACAGGTATCCAAGCGTTGCGCGTTTTTCAGCATTTGAGTTAATTGAAGTCATTTTTTCAGTGCGAGAGTTAGTAGAACAAGGTGTGACCCTCAATTTACCAATTTTTGTCGCTCATTCAATGGCTGATACTACAACGCCAATAATAGGCGTTAAAAACCTATTGGCTGTGAACAAAGGGCCCAATTCGTTGTTTGAAATTTCTAAAGATTTGGATGTCTGCCATGCTGATGTGATGGTAAACGAAGTCCAAGTATTTGATATGCATTATAATGCTTCGATTCTAGGGGAAATACTCCCTTGTGATGTACCCAAAGCGAACCCTAAACATGCAGAAATGTTAAGTTCCTTAAGGCAGTTTTTGACGACTTATTAGGTTGAAACATCACTACCAGAAACTGAATCACTTTGAGTAATAGACTAAAACCGGCTGCTGTTAATTATGTCAAATGATTACACACTTTATGGCGCACCTATGTCTTTGTATACAGGCAAAGCTAGGGCTTATTTGATATTTAAAAACCTTCCCTACACCGAAGTGTTTTCCTCTATTAAGGTATATAAAAGCATCATTGTCCCCAAAACGGGGGTGCGTTTTGTGCCTGTAATTAAAACACCCGAAGATGAATATTTGCAAGACACGGCCCAAATTATAGATACCCTAGAGCAACGTCATCCAGAACGCTCGGTCATGCCCACTGACGCCAAACAAAAGCTGGTTTCTTACTTATTTGAAACTTGGGCAGATGAATGGTTAGTGATACCCGCTATGCATTATCGTTGGAATAAAGACAACTTCCCGTTTATTTATCAAGAGTTTGGTAAGGTCATTATGCCTAACATGCCAGCCTTTATCCGAGCTTTTATAGGCAAAAAAATTGGTGCGAAATTTAAGGGGTTTGTACCTTTGTTGGGCATTAACAACAAGAGTATTCCTGCAATAGAAGGTTGGTATGAAAATCATGTGTTGCCACTATTAGATAAACACTTTGCTGAATATGATTATCTATTAGGCGGTAAGCCTTGTTTAGGTGATTTTGGTTTGATGGGGCCTTTGTATGCACATTTATATAGAGACCCTGCGCCCGGTTATTTAATGAAAAAAGTAGCGCCTAACGTCGCAAAATGGGTTGAAAGAATGAATCAATCCCAAGATGTTGAAGGTAAGTTTTTAGCTGACGATGTTATACCTGATACCTTGTTAGGGTTGCTTACACGTATTTTTAAAGAACAATGGCCAGTGTTGATCAGCACCGTAAAAAATCTAGATATATGGTTGGAGCAAAACCCAAAAATGATAGACATTCCCAGAACCATAGGTGAACACAACTTTACGATTGGTGATATAACTGAGAAGCGTGCTATCAGTACTTTCCATCAGTGGAAAGTACAACGAATAGTAGACTGTTATGATCAATTTGATCATCAACAGAAAACATCAGTTGATACTTTTCTACAATCGGTGGGCGGGCTAGAAAGCATGCAGTTGGATATTAAAAAGAGGTTAATTAGAATTAACAATAAATTAGTGCTCAGTGAATAATTGACATCAGTAGTGCATTAAATTGAATCAGTGATAAATTAAAATGAGCCATTTTTAAAATTAAGTACACCACCTTTAGGAAATTAAATGCACATAGTTTGTTCTCATTGCCTTGCAATAAACCGTATACCAGAAAATAAAAATTATACACAGGCCAAATGTGGTAAATGCCAAAAAGCGGCTTATTCTTCGAGTCCCATTGAGTTAACAGATCCTTCTTTTTATCGTTACATCGAAAAAAATGATTTACCTGTAGTGGTAGATTTTTGGGCAAGTTGGTGTGGACCTTGTACGGCTATGGCTCCGGTATTTACTAAAATAGCCAAACAATCAGAAGGTTTGTTGTTTGCCAAGGTCAATACTGAACAAGCGCAGAAGGTCTCATCAGACGCAACTATTCGTAGTATCCCTACTTTGATCTTTTTTCATCATGGTAAAGAGATTGATAGAATTTCTGGAGGATTAAGTGAGTCACAGCTAAAAAATTGGATAGCGCAAAATGTGCAAAATGTGCAAAATGTGTAAAGTGTGCGAAATATGTAAAGTGTGCAAAATGTGTAAAATGCGCAGAAATATGTAAAGTGTGCAGAAATATGTAAAGTGCGCAGAAATATGTAAAGTGCGCAGAAATATGTAAAGTGTGCAAAATGTGTAAAGTGCACAGAAATTAGGATAGTTTGTGGATCATACAAAATGATTCACTTATCCAAGTCTCCTATTTGAGGTTTATTACGTAACTAGGCTATTGTCCATTCTGTTACATCACAAGTAGGTTGTTCAGAAAAATATAAGGAACTGCATGAGTAAATCTGCTCGTGACTTAACAATAGGATCTCTTTGGACGGCCATTGCTGTGCTGACCTTGCCTATGATAGTCGGCATTATTGCCACTATGTCTGTGTCTATTGTCGATACATACTTTGTAGGTAAGTTAGGTTCTAACGAACTCGCCGCGTTGTCATTTACCTTCCCCATTACTATTACCATCGCAAGCTTAGCAATAGGTCTAGGTGCAGGGGCGGCAGCGGTTGTTTCACAAGCGATTGGCGCTAAAAATGAAAAAGAAGCTAAACGCTTATCCACTGATAGTCTAATTGTTGCCACCTTGATTGTGGTGATTATTTCGATAATTGGCCTGTTGACTATCGAACCTTTGTTTATGCTGCTAGGAGCCGAAGGCGAGGTGCTTTCGATGATTGAACGTTATATGTGGATTTGGTATATCTCCATGCCATTTTTGGTTATTCCAATGGTAGCTAATGCGATTATTCGGGCTGTTGGTGATGCCGTTTGGCCGAGCATCATCATGATTGGTGCTTCTGTTATTAATATAATAACAACGCCTATTTTAGTCTTTGGTTGGGGACCTATTCCTGCTTTTAACATTGAAGGTGCGGCATATGGCACACTTATCTCTAGGGTATTTACTTTGATATTGGCTTTATATGTTGCCTATTATCGCGAAAAAATGATTGTTTTGTTCGTTCCCGCGTTATCAGAAATTGTTCAGTCTTGTAAAAAAGTACTCAAAGTGGGAATACCGGCAGGTGTTGGCAGTGCGGTTAATCCTTTTGGCGTGACTATCGTCGTGAGTGTTATTGCGACTTTTGGTGCTGAGACAGTCGCTGCTTTTGGCGTAGCCACGCGTATCGAGACTTTTGCTTGCATCCCGATGTTTGCTTTGTCTGCTTCTATCGCGCCAATAGTAGGACAAAATTGGGGCGCTAATAAAAAGAGCAGAGTGCTTCAAGCCGTTAAGTATTGTTACCTTATGTGCTGTGTTTGGTCAGCTTTTATATTAACGTTATTATATTTTTTTTCTGTGCCTATCAGTCAAGTATTAGCGTCTGATCCCGGTATAGCTGAAGAGTCCGCCAGTTATCTTGGTACAGCCACCCTTGGGCTTTGGGGGTATGGCATTGTGATAGTCTCTGCAGCTGCTTTTAATGCCCTAGGTCGACCGATAAGTTCATTGGGTTATTACTTATTTAGAACGGCACTATTGTATGTGCCCCTTAGTGTAATAGCAGGTGTGTATTTTCATATTAAAGCGGTTTATTTCGCTATTGCCGCTGCCAACGTTGTCTCCGGCTTGGCAATCGGCTGGTATACGCTAT
Organism: Paraglaciecola sp.; assembly: GCA_034111145.1. Taxonomy (GTDB): domain Bacteria; phylum Pseudomonadota; class Gammaproteobacteria; order Enterobacterales; family Alteromonadaceae; genus Paraglaciecola. The sequence goes on along the minus strand of JAWUXU010000091.1, from coordinate 63,419 downwards.
GGTGGCTTAGAAAAGAAGATGTGTTTCAACGTGAACGCAATGAACTTAGTTCAGACATCAGCCATTAAGAAGAGTAATTGATCTCACTCAAACGCTAATTCCAGTGAGACTATAAAATATGGGGCGGGTAAATTTGATGGTTAATTCTGCGCCGCAACTACCGAGATTTCAACCAATAATTCAGGTCTAGCCATAGAAGCCTGAACACAAGCTCTTGCGGGTGCATGGCCCTCTGGCACCCAGCTATCCCATACTGCATTCATAGCAGCAAAGTCCTGCATATCTTTGATGTAAATTGTGGCAGAGAGCATATGTTGCCTATCGCTGCCTGCGTCTAATAATAACTGTTCTACTTTATCGAGCATAGTTTGGGTCTGATGTTCGATATTTTGAGTCGCGTCGGCACAAACTTGTCCACACAGGTAGATGGTACCTTGGTGGATCACAATTCGACTCATGCGTTGTTTGGTTTCTTTACGTTCAATGGTTGGCATTTTTTCGAGTCACTCTTTGTATTATTGTGGGGGGATGATAACAATATTGAGATTGGCGATAACGTTTATATTGCCAATGTACTGCAGATAACAGTATCTATTTCACTCCCATAAGGAGTGCTTGGATGATGCACTGCTATTGTTGGGCGCAGTTGATGCTAATGACTGGTTTGTTAGTCCCTGGTCAATCAGATAATGCTAAAAGCAATAATAGAGTCGCAGCATATTATTATTTTTAAACGATGATATTATTTTCCGAAATCGGTGTGGCTACAAAATAATCCTGAATAATTACAGTTACATATACCTTTATGATTGATATAATTTAAACCTATTTATGTGATTTTTTGTGCATTACTTTAAAATCTAATGTATGAAACGAGGCCGAATATGCCAGCTATTAAACATACTGTAATTATAACCATTCTTTTACTCGTGCTGAGTAGCTGTACCGGTGGGTTCTTTAACCAATTTGATAAACTAAAAAATCGACCTACCTCCTATGCTGGTTACTCCGGTCAATACAGCGGATTCAGTTTAGTGCTGGACGAGCGTTTTGATTGGTTTGATGAAAATATTTGGAAAATTGGTGACGGTGCGGTAGGAGGAGAAGCTGCGTGTCGTTTCCAGCCTCAAGGGGTGCAGGTTGACAATGGCTTCCTGAATTTAATTATTCGTGAAGAGCCGATAGCGCCAAGTTGGTCAAACGACCACGCAATGGACAAAGGAGTCTATGCGTTTTCTTGTGGCGAGGTAAGAACTGTCGACAGTAAAAAAATTAGATATGGCCGTTTTGAAACTCGTATGAAAGCGCCAGATAGAAGAGTGGCCTCAGGCTATATATCTTCACTTTTCACTTATACAAACAGAGGTACACCCAGAGAATGGGAAGAAATAGATGTGGAATTGGAAGGTGGCAGACCAGACAAATTTCAGGCAAATTTAATCTACGGAAAAGATGTATGGGCTTGGTGGTCCACCAGGAAGTGGGGCGCTTGGGAAGATAAAATTGAGATAGCCCCAGTTGATGATTGGCGTGTGTATGCTATTGAATGGTTGCCCACCGAAATCAACTGGTATATAGACGGTGTATTAACTAAAACACTCAAGTCGACCGACCTAGACTGTCTGCCAAGTTGTGTTGGGGAACAGGTTCATGCCACCCCCATCCCAGATAATCTTACCCAAATGATGATGAATTTTTGGATACCAAATGATCACATTCAAAATGATTTTGGCGGCAATAAAAAACAAAACCGTTATCCTATGTATGCAAAATACGATTGGATCCGTTTTTATCAATTAGACTCAGAGCCCTTTACCCAGTGGTGATAAATACAAGGGGATGAACTAGTAAACTCAAAAATTCTTCCAATTTCTTAACTCATTTCATCACCCACAAATTCACCTTAGTGATACAACATCATCTTGAAAGACTATTGTCGATTTTAATCCGCGGCTGATAGTCTCATAACGTATTAATTATAGTGAGAGAAATAGATGAGTATTCAAGGACAATTCAACGACAAAGTCGTATTAGTGACAGGCGCTGCAGCAGGTATTGGTGAAGCTGCCGCCTGGGCTTTTGCAGCACAGGGTGCCAAGGTTGTGTTAGCGGATATAAACAAAGGTGGGGAACAAGTTGCAAAAGCTCTTTGTGATCAAGGCCATAATGCAGTTTTTCAAGTCTGTGATGTGAGTAACGCAGAGTCAGTGGCGACTCTTTTTGCATTTATACAAGACTCTTTTGGTCGCCTAGATATCGCATTTAACAACGCAGGTATTGATATTGAGTCAGGTAAATTAGCAGATGGAACTGAGGATGTTTTTGACAAAATTATGGATGTTAATGTCAAAGGTGTGTGGTTATGTATGCAGCACGAAATCCAAACCATGCTTAAGACCGGCGGCGGGGCGATTGTCAATACCGCGTCTGTAGCAGGTTTAGGTGCAGCGCCAAAGATGAGCATTTATGCGGGTAGCAAACATGCCGTAGTAGGACTCACTAAGTCAGCTGCAGTTGAATATGCTAAAAAAGGCATAAGAGTCAATGCCATTTGTCCTGCTGTTATAGATACTGACATGTATCGCCGTGCTGTGACGAGTGATGTAAAAAAAGCACTGGCGATTGGCGCTATGCACCCTATTGGTAGAATAGGTACAGTGCAAGAAATTGTCGGTGCAGTATTGTACTTGAGTTCAGACTCTGCAGGCTTCACCACAGGGGCTACCTTACCGATTGATGGTGGTTCGACAGCTATCTAGTAGCCCATAGAAAAAGCAAGGGCAAGTTATTTGTCGCCCTTTAACGCTAGCACTGGAATTCTTAAGTCAGCTTGCAAAATTGGGCAAAGAAAAATACGATTAAATATGGTAATGATGATGGATGTCATACTTTAAGCTCGGACTGGTCAAAAAAGTATATCGTTTATCCCTTATCAATATAGTGTTGCCCGCTTTGTACGGCGTTACTTTGCAAGCGCTCTCACCCCCTGCGTTGTGTGATTTTTCTTAGGAACGGTATGAACTTCGTTGAAGGTGGACTAAAAAGAGATTGTTTTTATCTTCAATATTTTCCATTGACAACACGGCCACGGAATTTATGTTTATGGGGTACTGAATCATCATGTGGTTTGAAATGTGAAATGTGAAATTGGGAACAGGTAATGGTTTCCATGAATAGTGACGTTTTTCAGTGTTGTCATGGCTTACATCAATACACATGACTCATTCAAATGTGTGATCCACCAAGTACCCTGAGACAAATTCAAAAACTAAGCTTAAATAACGATACCGCCTTTTGTCAGATAAATTGAATGTGACAAGATTAATATTGTTCTGACCTTAGACGCTTTTTACCCTTGTAATCCTAAAAACCTTTAACTAGACCCTTTTGATTGTGTAATATGAGCAGCAGTAAAAATCATACTGTGAACAGCTATTATTATGCCCAAATTTAAGTTTAATCGTCTTCTTTGCTCATGTCTTTTTTTGATATTGATTCAAGCCTGCACGCTTCAAAAAACCGCACTACCAATAAACATGCCGGACGTGATCTGTATTTGGGGTAGCGCTAAGTTTGATATCTGTAAATATGACAGTAAAAAAGCGGTAGTAAATGCACTCTTATCAGAAATGACTCTAGATGAGAAAATTGGCCAAATGACTCAGTCAGTTTGGCATAACAATGTATCGCCCGAAATTATTCAAGATAGAACCATTGGCTCAATAATACATACACAAGGGTCATCACCGGGCCCTAAGATAAGGGATTGGGTTACAACGTTTGACACTTTCCAAGCCCATGCTTTAAAAACTCGGTTGGGTATTCCGCTGCTTATTGCGGTTGATGCAGTTCATGGTCAAAATACCTTTGAAGGGGCAGTTATATTTCCTCACAATATTGGATTGGGTGCTACTCGTAACTACGATTTAATCCGCCGTGCTGCACAAATTACTGCTATTGAAACAGCTGGAACCGGTTTTAACTGGACGTTTTCTCCAGTTATTGCCATGCCAGAGCATGAACATTGGGGGCGGGTTTATGAGGGTTTTTCTGAAGATGTCAATGTGACTACCCAAGCACTTATTGCCTCTATACAGGGACATCAAGGCACTGATTTATCCGAACGTCATACTGTAGCGGCAACGGCTAAACACTACCTAGGTGATGGAGCAACTGTTGGTGGGGTTGAAGGAGGAAACGCTATTATAACTGAAGAAGCATTAAGAAAACGGTTTTTACCGCCTTATCAAGCGGCTGTAGACCAAAGCATTGCTGCAATAATGGTAGGGTTTAATTCAGTAAATGGTACCAACATGCATCAAAATGAATATTTGGTGCAATACGTATTAAAAGGTCAGCTTGGTTTTGATGGTGTAGTGATAACTGATTGGTTGGGAGGAACTCGGTGGGGAGAACCTTATACGGTCATTAATGCCGGAGTTGATATTGCGATGCAACCCGCTAACCATGATGAATTTATGGCAAAACTGAAGGCAACAGTACTTGATGGCACCGTTAGCATGGAACGAATAAACGATGCGGTAATACGTATATTGGGATTGAAATTTGATCTTGGTTTATTTAAAGACCCTTTTGCAAAAAAAGAGCTTTCAGCACTAGTCGGCTCTACCGAGCATCGTGAAGTTGCGCGACAAGCAGTGCGTGAGTCCCTTGTTTTATTAAAGTCACACGTAAACGCATTACCCCTTAAACTCACCGATAAAATAGCCGTTGTTGGAGAGCATGCTAATAATAGTGGTTTGCAAAGCGGCGGTTGGTCTATTAACTGGCAAGGTCAAAAGCATAATTATGCTGCTGCAACAACAATACTCGACGGCATCCACAGCTTTGCGCCCAAAGCGCAATATCAGCCAATGGGATGCACACCAGATATGCAAGCCGATAAAGTTGTTGCTGTGGTGGGTGAATTACCTTATGCAGAATTTATGGGAGATTCAACTAACTTAAATTTGACTGAAACCCAGCAAAAAATGGTCATACAATGCAAGGAATTAGGGAAACAGGTCATCGTCATATTGATTTCAGGGCGAGTTATGACGGTCACCGATACCATCAAGCAAAGTGATGCGTTTATTGCCGCATGGTTACCAGGCTCTGAAGGCGCTGGGGTAGCAGATTTTTTGTTCGGTGCTAATGGTTTTAAACCGGTTGGAAAGTTGCCTACATCATGGCCTGATCAATATGAAGATTTACCTTTAGCGCCAAATGCAGAAAACGCATTGTATAAATTTGGGTTTGGTTTGAATGAATATTAAGTAACGCATTGGTATGGGGATTTAAAGAGTAAGCCTTAAAGCTAGCTGGTCAAATATAGGTGTATCAAGCAGTAACAAAATGGCGTTTTGCTGCGTTTAGACTTTATTAGTGTTTTATTCTTTTTGAAAGTCCTCAACCTCACTAATGGCTTTTTACTGTTTTGCATAAGTTGTAGTTATCGTCACCTTACTCGATTGTCTTGTGGTTATGTTTGATTTTGTTATTAAGTTTCGGGCGTGAATCACATTCGCAGTTGTGGCTGGAAATTATTATCAACTGTAGAAACGTTTTAGTTACTAGCGCTTAGCCATTGCATTGGCACCGATAATAATCATCTGAACCATAGCCACTGTCTCCTCTGTTAAATCGTTGCGCTGTTGCAGATTCATATTTGCGGCCGACGCTCCGAGGGTAAATACGAGTCGCGTTATTGCCTTGGCAACCAAGCGAGGCTTGTGAATTTTTTGTCCTGAGGCTTCAACGATGCGCAGTAATTCGTCATTTAATTCTTCTTCAAAATAATTGAGCTCGCGGTCAACTGCATTGCGAAACGCGTCAGAGCCAATTGAAATTTCGCGAAGCAAAATCTTTAAATATTTCTGATCGTCATCCAGTGCCTCCATAAACACTTGTACTGAACTGCGAACACCACCGCGGTCGCTTTCAAGTCGCTTACGTGCTTCGCGTATTGTGCCGCGCAAGCCACGTCCAGCGCGATCTATCAATGCCACTGCGAGTTCGTCGACGTCTCTGAAGTGACGGTAAAAACTATTCGGTGCGATACCCGCTTCTCGGGCGATCTCTCGTAGGCTAAGGCTAGATACACTGCGCTTAGAATCTACAAGCCGCACAGCAGCTTCCATCAATTCCTGCTCAGAAATGGCTGGCTTGCGTCCTGGTTTTTCCTGTTCTACATCATTATTTTTTTTTCTGGTGAGGCGCATAGTGAATTCCGACAAGCAAAGTAGAAAGTTAACGTATTAATATATCTTTGTAAACACACATGTATTTACAAGTATATATACAAGTGTATTGACAAGTGTATATACACTTGTATATTGTAAGCTTTCTTCAACGGCATTATAGGAAAAACAGCGATGCAGGCTCTTAAAATTTGGAGTGAAATTTTGATGGCACCTCTTATCAACCCCGCGCAATTTGATTTTTGGGCGCAACAGCTGGGTTCAACCCATGCTTGGAGTAGATGTTTTGCGCGGGTTTTTTCAGTGCACGCTGAGGGTCAAGACACCAAAACGTTAACACTAAAAGCTAACCGAAATTGGCAGGGATTTGTTGCAGGCCAGCATTGCAATGTTACGGCCACGATTGCTGGGCGAAATATTACTCGCAGCTATAGTATCAGTAGCGACCCTCTTGATGGCCGACGTATTCAGATTACAGTACGCCGTGAAGCGGGTGGTTTGATGAGCGAGCACTTATGTAATGAAATTGAGGTGGGTGATCGATTGGAACTAGGCATCCCTTTTGGTGAAATGTTATTGCCAACGCCTATGCCGGACCACTTGTTACTTTTAGCCGCTGGCAGCGGCATCACACCAATGATGAGTCAGATCCGTACTCTGGCAAGAACAGGTATGTCGTCTTCGGTTACTCTGATGTACTGGGAAAAAACCTCCACCGATTTTAATTTCGCAAAGGAGTTGGAGGCAATTGCCCAGCAATATCGCAACTTTAATCTCAATATGATCACCACACGTGAGCATAGCGAATTAGCAATATCGGGAAGGCTTACCAATGAATTGCTGGCTCAGGTTGCGAATATGAATGCTGTTGATCAAGTTTTCGCCTGCGGTGCTAACGGGTTTGTTCAGACTGCAGTCAGCCTTTGTGAATCACGAAAAATACCTCTGATAAGTGAGTCTTTCACTCCGTCGCAGTCACAAGCTGCAAATACTGAGGTTGCCCAATATGATGTGTATTTGCGCCGCAGTAACATACATCTTCGTCTAAGCAATCAAATACCCTTGCTCGGACAACTAGAAATTGCAGGTGTTTCAGTGCCTTCGGGCTGTCGTCAAGGTATCTGTAATACTTGCACTTGCGTACGCAATTCGGGAACAACTGCAGATGCATTTAGTGGTGCTGTTGATAACGAGCCTTCGCAAATTATTAAACTGTGCGTCAGTCGTGCCGCCAGCAACATTGAATTGGACCTATAGGGATCTTTGATATGAATTATTCAAAAAACCGAAAGATGAGCGCAGATGAACTTGCTAAGTTTGGCGCTGAGTTGGAAGCCATAAAGCATGAACAGCTATCTGAAGTGGGAGAAGTTGATGCCCGGTATATTCGAAGGATCGTCGTTGCGGTCCGTTATACTGAAGTAGTCGGTAGGGGATTATTGTTCTTGAGTTTTTTCCCTCCATTTTGGCTTTTAGGTGTACTTGTGCTCGCGGTGTCAAAAATATTAGAAAATATGGAGCTTGGACATAACGTCATACATGGACAATATGATTTTATGAATGAACCTTCACTCAAAGGTAGCACCTATGAATGGGATATTGCTGGAACTTCTGACAACTGGCGTGAAAGTCATAACTACAAACATCATACCTACACTAACATTAAAGGTATGGACGATGATGTAGGTTATGGCATGTTGCGTTTGTTTCCCGAACAGCGCTGGTCACCAATGGCGTTATTTCAAACCGTTTATGCGACGGTGCTAGCCTTGTTGTTTCAATGGGGCATCGCTATTCAGGAATTACAGCTAGGTAAAATTGTAAAGGGCAGTAAAACATGGGGGGAATTGCGTGAGGAATTAAAGCCTGTGATACGTAAGATAAACCGCCAGTTGATCAAAGATTATGTGATTTTTCCGTTGTTAGCTGGCCCTATGTTTTTAAGCGTGTTGGCCGGAAATTTTACCGCTAATATACTCCGCAATCTATGGACCTTTATGATTATTTTCTGTGGTCATTTCACCACAGATGCAGAGGTATTTCATAAGTCGATACTCAACAATGAATTGCCTGGGCATTGGTATTTGCGCCAGCTACGCGGCTCGTCGAACTTAAAAGGCGGAAAGTTGTTTCATATTCTGTCAGGTAATCTTAGTCATCAGATTGAACATCATTTATTTCCAACGGTACCGGCTAGGCGTTATGCTGCAATGAGTGTCAAGGTGCAAGAGGTCTGTGAACGCTACGGTCAGAACTACAACAATGATTACCTTTACAAGCAGTTTGGGCAGGTAGTATGGCGCATAATTCGCCATTCTTTCCCATCTTCTCCAAAGCAGGTTGTTCCGTAAATTTCGTGGATGTCATATTTCATATGTCATAGAAGGGAAGGGGGTCATAGACCTTGATTGGGGTCATTGGCACCCGCTGAACTTAGACAGATTTCAGCTTTGGTAACACCTTACGACAATGTAGACGTTTATTAAAAAGTTACTGCTTAGGATCAGCTGTTTGAATTTTTACTAGTTGAACATTACCAGCTTGAGCATTGAAGTTAACGACGATTTTCTCCTAATGGCAAATTTTAGCTCAGCATTAAAAAAACACTTGCCAATGGGTAGGTGTTTTTTTGCGTATAAGGAAAGCGATGTCAATCGAAAAGTATGAATTTAGAGTAAATACGTACTTTTCTAATGAATACTTTTCTAATAAAAAAGGGTGAGTTTGGTGTTTAAATGAATTGAAATGACTATTTCTTTTAGATATATATCCTATTTATTCACTCAATATATCAACCACTTCCTTCAATTCTGCTAATTGGCTAGTCAATTCAGCCACTTGTAGTTCCAATTGTGTAATACGTTCTAAGGCTTGCGGTATAATGGGAGCTGCACCTTGAGTAGAGTTTATGTTGACGGGGGCCTGTGATCCGACTTGCAATCCAGCGTCGCCACTAAATAAATGCGCATAACGATGATCCCGTTTACCGAGTTCGCGGTCTAGTTTTACCACTAATTGTTCATCGTTCAGCTTATGCAGTTTGTTTAATGTTGCCTCTATTTCTTCAACGTTGTCAAAGTCGGCTAATCGGTTGGTGCGTGTTCTGAGCTCGCCCGGAGTTTGTGGGCCGCGCAGCAACATCACGCAGACAATAGCCAGCTGTTGGCGGCTAAATTTTAAATCACTGAATTCGGTATTACAGAAACGGTGTTTGTACTTTACAACTCGGCTACCAGTGCCAGTGTATTCAAATGTTAACTTTTTTTCTCTAAGCTCATCTAAACAATTTTGTACGTCCGATTCACTCAGGTTCATCACCGGTTCGCGGTTACTTTTTTGGTTGCAACCTAAGGTTAAGGCATTCACAGATAATGGATACTGATCGGGCGTGGTGATTTCTTTTTCAAGAAATACACCGATAAGCCTAGCTTGAATTGGCGTGAGTTGAATAAGCATCTAAACGTCCTTTGGTGCTGCTAGTTTGGCTGTATTATAAGGTGCAAATAGACTTTGCATATCCACTTTCGCTTTTAATTTTATCGCCAACAGAAATAACCCGCCCAATTTTCGATGCAAAAATATCGCATTAGCCGACGGTGTGTGAGCGTACTCTTTCTCTAGCCCCAACTGCATGCCTTGATGTTGTAATCTGGAGGATAAATCAGAACTGGCGAAGTCGTAAGGTGATTCGCCATATAGAGGCTCGCAGGCCATATATGCCAAATCAGTGATATTTTGCTGAACCTTTTCAGGTAAATCCTGCCTGATCAGGCCGATATCTAATACCGCCTGACGGATCTTCGTTTTGTCATGCTGACTGGCGCCTTGCATAAGGTGACGATAACTTTCGGCCATCTGTAATGTATAAATGCGTGTCGCACCAAAATCCAACAGAACAATTTGATGTGTTTCTTGATCATATTGGTAGTTGGCAAAGTTAGGATCGGTTTGCACCAATTGAAAATCGAATAGTTCTTTAAAAAATAAGCGCATCAGTTGGCTCATAACCTGATCACGTGTTTCTTGTGGCGCATTAACCAACTGTTCTATTGGTATGCCATCCAAAAAGCTCATAGCAAGAATAGTGTCAGAACTGAATTCTTTATTCAGAACTGGCATTACGAAGGCGTCGTCATTTTTAATAACCGCAGCGTATTGTTCTATGTAACATCCTTCAAGGGCATAATCAGCTTCATCGTGGAGTTGTTTTTTAGCTTCGGACAACAAGGGTTTAAGATCCAGCCCCTTAGGTAATAACCCCGTCATTTTTATCAGGGTCGAAACGTTATCGACGTCGCTATTAATGCTTTGTTTAATCCCTGGGTATTGAATTTTAATGGCTAAACGTTTTAGGTCCCCAGTAATGACTTTATGCACCTGACCTATGGATGCGGCGGCGATGGGTTGCAATGGAAATTGGATAAATTTTTTTTTCCAGTCTTGCCCCCACTGTGCTTCTAATAAATGGATAAGATCTTTTTCTGGCATAGATTTGGCGTCTGAGCGCAGTCTAGCTAATAAATCTGTTAACTCTGCAGGCAACATATCACCTGCATCCATAGATATCATTTGGCCTACTTTCATCGCGGCACCACGCATTTTTGCCAGCTGTTCAGCTACCTTGATAGCGTTGCCAGGTGTCAGTAACAAATCCTTAATTCTAGGCCGATTACCTTTGACTAACTCACTGACCCCCTCAGTAAACATATTTCCAGCTACTCGTCCTGCTAAAGAACTAAGCTTACTAAGACGACTTAATCTTCCTTTAGGGATAGAAGCGGTATCTGTCTTTTTTTGCATGATTATTTATCCTATAAATAGACTGATACGTCGGCCTGCTTGTTCTAGATTATTCTAATGGTGTTATTTCATGAATAGCCCCCACTTCCAACATTGGAGCGGCATCTAAATTTTCTGCGTCCATCATGCATGCAATGCGCTGCATCGTTGAAACCAATTGTGTTTGTTCCCATTCTTGAAGTTTTTCAAAGCGGTCGATGAAGTGAGCTTGAAGTGGCCGAGGCGCATCTTTGATAACGGTCTTTCCTTGTTCAGTAAGGTATAAGCCAACTTTACGTTTATCCGTTATGGAGCGTTCTCTAGTAACATAGGTCCTGGCTTCAAGCCGGTCTAAAATGCTGGTTACAGTGGCAGAACTTAGGTTAATACTTTGAGCGATATCCTTGACCATAAAGCCAGCATGTTGATCAATTTCCTTGAGAACAATAAGCTGAGGACTGGTAAGCCCGCTTTCTTTTGACAACTTCTTAGAATATAGACCGATGGCACGAGTGACCTTTCTTAATGAAACTAATAATTCTTCATATTTTTGCATAATACTGACCTCTAAACACCGTCAAAATCCGGCTGATAAAATAATTAAACGGCATCAAATAAATGTAGGCTAATGTATGAGGAATTAACGTAGAGTTCAATTTTTATATTGCAAATTAATTCGGTTATTTCCACATAATAAACATTCAGCTCTATCTAATATAATCATTCTATAATACAGGTTATCTATAATTATGTGGATTTTTAATGTTAAATTAGTTAGTATACTAATCATTAGTACTCTACCTGGTTTTAATTAAATTTTTGAATAGGTTAAAAATGCATCTTTCAAACAAGGTAATATTTTTCACTAAAAATAATGGTGACAGAATTGTCCAACAAATTTTATTAGTTGTTGTTCAATACTTGCGCTTTAAATCGCTAGTGGGTTTGGAGTTGTTAGTTGTATTTATTCAGAAGGTAAAAAAAATATTCGCCGAAAGGCAAGCCAATATTCAGCAACATAGTTGGTACCTGCGCACTGAAGCAGTAAGTCTTCCTCTTCGAGAAAAAAAGCCCTGACGTAATTGGCTTTTCAGTTAAAAAGAAATTCGTAAAACTGGCAATTATGCCTAAACCAATACTCAAGCGTCGGATGGCGCAAGGTAAGTAAGTAATTACATGAATAAATTAGATTGGAAACGTATTGTCATAAAAGTTGGAAGTGCATTGATCGCACCTCATGGAAAGGGTTGTAGTAGTCAATATCTCATCAGCATTGCACAATTTATTGTCAGCTGCCGCACTCAAGGTATCGAGGTGGTGTTAGTGTCATCAGGCTCTGTTGCTGCAGGAGCACATTTATTTCCAAATGAATTACAACAGACTATTGCAATAAAAAAGGCCATGGCCGCTGCTGGCCAAGCTGAAATGATGTCAACCTGGGATAAATTATTTGATTTTCCAACTGCACAAATGCTGCTGACTCGTTGTGATTTGCGTGACAGAGAACGTTACGTGAGTGTTAGGCAAACAATTTTCACTTTACTGGAGCATGATGTGCTGCCGATTATTAATGAAAATGACACCATTGTAACTGACAAGTTGAAAGTGGGAGATAATGATAATCTATCCGCGATAGTCGCTGCTGCTGCGGATGCTGATGCCTTGATTATTTGTTCCGATATCAACGGTCTATACAACAAAAACCCACACAAACACGATGATGCTGTGCTCATTCCAAACATTACAGAGATAAATGCAGACATTTACGCTATGGCAGATGGAGCTACAAGTGCTGTGGGCACAGGCGGCATGATAACTAAGGTGCAAGCGGCTAAAAAGGCAACGTTACACGGTATTGATACCTTTATAGTAAATGGGTTTACTGAATTGTCATTTAAAATGCTGTTGGATGGTGAAAACCCAGGCACACATTTTTCTTCTGATCCCTCTCCAATGAAAGAACATTTACACTGGATGACACACACATCTACAGCTCAGGGAGAAGTCATAGTAGAAGATGCTTTTACCGCCAAACTAGACGCACATAGCGAGCAACTTACCAGTGAAGATTTGGTTGAGATTAAGGGTGATTTTTCAGTGGGTGATACGATATTGGTTCGTAGACATGACGGTACTAAGCTGGCAAAAGCTAAATCAAACTACAGTAGTTGTTTGTTGAGCTTTATTACTAATCAAGAAGATAAAAACTTTGCAAGTGATTTTCAAGAGCAAACAGGGCCGATCATCTCAGACAAAAACGTGGCACTGTTGGAGAGCATATGAGCGTAGTAAGAACTTTAACATTAGGCGCGGTTAAAGCATCCAAGACATTAGCTATTTTAGACGAATCAATTAAAAACCAAGTGTTGACTGCCATGGCAGCGGCATTACGTGAGGAAAAGCAAAACATCCTTACAGCGAATAAGCAAGATTTGACGCAGGCAAGACAAAATAGTTTGTGCAGTTCGATGATCGACAGGCTTACCTTGAACGATGAAAGAATTGAAGCAATGGCATTGGGCATTGAAGTGATTGCTGGCTTAGCCGACCCTGTTGGTGCGCAGCGAATAGTTAGCGAACGCCCAAATGGATTACAGATTCGCAAGATGCGTGTACCTCTGGGTGTTGTCTGTATGATTTTTGAAGCACGACCTAATGTAACCGCAGATGCAGGCGCCTTATGTTTTAAATCAGGGAATGCAGTTATTTTACGTGGTGGTAAGGAGGCGTTGACTTCGAGTTTAGCAATCGCAAAAGTGCTTCAAAATGTATTAGTAAAATTTAAATTACCTAAAGAGCTTATTACGGTATTACCTGATCCTAGCCGCGATTTGATGTTTGAGTTGATGCAGCAGCGCGATAGTATTGATGTGATAATACCAAGAGGGGGTGAAGGGCTGATTAACTATGTAACTGATAACAGTAAGATACCTGTGATACAGCATTATAAGGGTGTGTGTCACCTTTACATTGATAAAGAGGCTGATCTGAATATTGCCATGGATTTGTTAATTAACGGTAAAACCCATAGAACTGGCGTCTGTAATGCGACTGAATGTTTGATAGTAGACAAATCAATTGCTGCAGAATTTTTGCCTAAAGTAGCTGAAAAACTCATAGAAAAAAAGGTTAAAGTAAATGCATGTTCCGATGCTAGCCAGTATTTTGAAAATGCGAAATTTTTAGCTATAGACGATTTTGGTCAAGAATATCTAGACTTAGAGATAGCAGTTCGAATTGTTAATGACGCTGATGAAGCTATGGCACACATTGATAGATTTGGCAGTCACCATACCGAAGTTATTTGTACCAAAAATGAACTGACCGCTAGACGTTTTCAACGTTCTGTAGATGCGTCGGTGGTAATGGTAAATGCATCCTCACGTTTTTCTGATGGTAGTGAACTTGGATTAGGTGCCGAAATTGGCATCGCTACAACCAAGCTTCATGCTTATGGCCCTATGGGCATAGAGTCACTAACAACCGAAAAATACTTGGTTATGGGCGACGGACAAATACGCGCTTAGTTAAAAATAATACAGAGCGGACCAAATTACCGCTCTGTTATTATTACTTCAGGATGTTTTATTTACTACTCTCCAAAAGCCCCCGCCGCTCCAGGAAACACAACTGGGCTCTCAAAACCCTCTTTGCTCACACTGGCAACACCAAAAAAGTAGTTATCTATTACCACATTTTCTAATGTGTGTTCTGTAACGTCGCCTACAAACTTACTGTATTGCCATTGCCATTGCGGTGCGTCGGTGTAGCGCCAATAAATTTTGTATCCAACGAGTTGCTTATTTTGGTTTTTGTCTAAAGCAGCCCAACTTAGTGTGGTACTGGGTTGCACTGCACCTTTAATATTTACCTCAGCTGGAGAGGAGGGTGCCCAGGCCATGCCAGCAAGAGAAACCGCATTTAAAGCCGTGAGTTTGGCTGCATATTTAAAATTAACCCCTTCTATGGTATCGCCATATGTAACACCATTTTCAACTCGTAAATCTTGATGTTGACGGTCGTAATGTTCGTTGGTTTCCATAATACGGACACCGGGGTAACCTAAGTCATTAAAAGGACGATGATGACCGCCGCGGCCAAATCTGTCTAAGCGATAGATAACCATAGTATCTAAGTTAGGGATGTAGCGATCAGCCATTAAATCGATATAACGTGCCAAGTTGCGACTAGGGGAGTCGACTTCGCCACCTGTATACCTGCGAGTGCGTGCTTGTGCATCTGTTTCGGTATAACGGGGCCTTCAGCAAAAATACGAGCAGTGGTATTGTTGATAACACCATTGATGCCGGTAATATTTCCAATCATGTCGTTGTTTAATACTGCTTTTAAACGCCACCCCTGTCTTTGTGCGGCTTCAGCTAATATTTTTCCGCCAAATAACCCTTGTTCTTCACCAGCTAAAGCTGACCAATTTACGTATATCCTGTTCAATACGTTTTGCAGTAATCTGCTGCTGAATATCATGTAATTGACCTTGGTCTTTGTACTTTAGTTCTTTTACTTGTGCTGTTACGGTAAAAGTAAAAGATAAAATGGTGCATAATACTGATTGAATTGTTGTCACAATCTGTTCCTAATTGGTTTATTTGTTAAATTAGGATACTTTAAGGTGTTTTGAACTGATATTGTTTATTAACAGTATTCATTAAATGTGCAGCGGTAACTGACTAACATTATGATCCCACTGGTTTTTCATCCAATTTATAGCCAACTTGATTTACCTGAACGCCATCGTTTCCCGATTGAAAAATATCAAGGGATCCGTGATGGATTATCTGCGCTGGGTGTCGCGGATGACAGTTTTCAAATGGCAACTCCTGTTTCTCCAAAAGACTTACGCCAAGTATTTAATCCGGAGTATGTACAACTGCTTATTGATGGAACATTGGATGCTAAAGCGATGCGACGTATCGGTTTTCCGTGGTCTGCTCAACTTATCCAGCGTTCATTAACAGCTGTAGGCGGCACCGTTTTAACCGCTAATCTAGCTTTAGAACACGGTAAAGCGTTAAATTTAACGGGGGGGTATCATCATGCTTTCGCTAATTATGGTTCAGGTTTTTGTTTGTTTAATGATTTGTACTTAGCAGCCTTGAGTATGTTGCAAAGCCCTAATATTGATAAAGTGCTGATTTTTGACTGTGATGTGCATCAAGGAGACGGTACGGCGAAATTAGCTGAAAACAACGCGCAAATTTATACTGTTTCTCTTCATGCAGAGAAGAACTTCCCATATCGTAAACAACATTCAAATATGGATTTTAATTTATCCAAAGGTACCCAAGATAACGAATACTTAGATACAGTCGACAGCGCCTTACATTTAGCCATTAATACCTTTCAACCAGACGCAGTCATTTATGATGCTGGGGTAGACATTCATATTGATGATGATTTAGGACATTTAAACATTAGTACTCAGGGTGTGTATCAAAGAGACTGTTTAGTTTTTGATACTTGCAAGCAAAAAGGTTTACCTATCGCAGCCGTCATAGGTGGTGGTTATCAACGAAATATAGATGCCTTAGTCAACGTACATCTTCAATTATATAAAGCCGCCGGTGTGATGTAACTGCAATTTCTATAATATTTGTTCATTCATTGATGACCTTATCTATTTTCTTAAATCTCCATAAAAAGGCCAAGTCGATGGTATACGATGCTTGTGATTAAACAAACGCAATTAATCAACTGTAAAGACAAATACGTTTTGATGTGGATAGTTTTATGAGTCTAATTAATATCGTTTTGTAGAGGCGTGTCAGATCCGATCGAAACAGTCACCACTCGCTTTACCTTTGTAGATCTTATTCAAGGGCCGATGCATGTTCACGAAGCGAGCCCTTACGACCAGCAGTGGCAACAAGTTGTGAATATTGTGCTTGTCCCCCATCCAAATATTAAGCAGTCTAAGGCAATTGAGATGGATTATAATATGTCGGATGGCATGCTTTCAATTCAACTAAGAGCCGCTGTGGCTGCTTATGTATTAAGACAATGGCAAGTGGATTGTTCAACCAATCATACGGAGAACTATCAAGGATGTCAGTTGGCACTTGCTAACCTTGAAGTGCTTGAATTAATTGAAAATATTTATTTAGCTCCGGGTGTTGCTTAGAGCAATTTTTTGTTGAGAGTTACCAGCGGAAAATACAATATTATCAACAGTATGTTGACTAATTTCTAGATTAAATTTTTCCGTAAGCGAAAGTATCGATAAGCTTGGATATTGAGATAAACGTTTGAACAAGTAACTGACTTCTTGATTGGCGTATTTATGATCTATATCTTAAATTACAGAACGTTATGAGATTAAAGCGTCTGCTTCATCAAATAATAATATCCAAATCTCTGGTTCAGCCTTTGATATTATTTTTGACAGGTTTTCTGGAATTCTTCAATATATTTATCGACTAATTGTTGACAGTCAATAAAGCATACTGGCTGTTTTGAATGGTAAGCAAGATGATTCAACTGCATGTCTTTATCGGCGTTATGCCCCCTATAAAAAAATTTTTTTTTGCTGATTTTTTTTACTGGTTTGACTAATGACTCTTTTAAATTATCTGAGTCGTTTTGGTTTATGGCCGGATTGAGTGTCGCTACAGTAATTTTAGATAACCTATATATAAATGAGGTTGGACCACGATTATATTCACTAAATAAGGTTTTGTAGTGTGTGATTGGCACTGATTTTCTTCTCGAATAATGACCTAATAAAACAATTAAAATTTATTGGTGCAATACAGGAAATCCAGAGCGTTACAAGGTGACATCAATTTTAATGCCTGTGCTACGGTAACAAGCTTCCCTGTTAAACAATTAATGCATAAACAATAGCTATAAATCCGCTTTTTTAATATGGTTTAAGCCATAATTGCCTTTCTAAACAGGCTGATTTCTGCTAATTTCATCATCAGATAGACGTCCAGATGTCTTAAGTTTAACTGCCACGTAGGAATATCATGAGTAAAGTGTCGTTGCCGAAAGAAAAAATCAAAATATTACTACTTGAAGGTCTGCATCAAAGTACCTTGGATACTCTTCATGCCAACGGGTATGAAAATATTGAGTACCTGAAAACTTCACTTCCAGAAGATGAATTAATTACCAAAATTAAAGACGTACATTTTGTCGGTATTCGTTCCAGAACTCAGTTGAGTGAAAAGGTTATTGCCGCTGCTAATAAGTTAGTGGCTGTAGGTTGTTTTTGTATTGGTACGAACCAAGTTGACTTGGTGGCTACGCAAATACGAGGTATACCTGTTTTCAATGCGCCTTTTTCAAATACTCGTTCCGTTGCAGAGTTGGCCCTTGCTCAAATTATTTTGCTGCTACGCGGTGTGCCAGCAAAAAATGCCAAGGCACACAAGGGCATTTGGGATAAAAGCGCGGTAGGCTCTTATGAGGCTCGCGGTAAAACGTTAGGTATTATCGGTTATGGCCATATTGGTACTCAATTAAGTATCTTGGCTGAACACCTTGGTATGCGTGTACAGTTTTTTGATATTGAAGATAAATTGGTCTTGGGTAATTCAACACAAACTAAGACGTTGAAACAATTGTTAAATACTTCGGATGTAGTCACTCTCCACGTGCCTGAGACCGCACAAACTCAAAACATGATCGGTGCCAAAGAACTAGGTATGATGAAAGATGGTGCAATACTAATGAATGCTGCCAGAGGCACCATTATCGATATAGATGCCTTGGTCGATGTTCTGAAAAGTGGTAAATTATCCGGTGCAGCTATCGATGTATTCCCAGTTGAGCCGAAGTCGAATAACGATATTTTTGAATCTCCACTTACTCAGTTCGACAATGTGATTTTGACACCCCATGTCGGTGGAAGTACTCAAGAAGCACAGCAAAATATTGGCGTAGAAGTTGCCGGTAAGCTTGCTAAGTACAGTGATAATGGCTCTACTTTGTCGGCAGTTAATTTCCCAGAAGTATCCTTACCTGAACATACTGGTCGCTCACGTTTGTTGCATATACATAAAAATGCACCAGGTGTGTTAACACAAATTAACCAAGCGTTTGCTCAGAAAGGTTTGAACATTGCTGCACAGTACCTACAAACTAGTGAAAATATTGGTTACGTAGTGGTCGATGTTGAAACCGATCATGCAGAGGAAGCATTTGAGCAACTACAGAAAATTGACGGTACAATTAAGACAAGAATTTTACATTAATTCAACCAATGTCTCCTAAAGATAAACTTAAAAAATGCCTGCTTATTTAGCAGGCATTTTTATAAATCCCCGTGAATTGCCTGTAAAGCAGATATGGCAGTGATTGCAGCGGTTTCTGTGCGTAAAACCCTTGGTCCTAATTGAATAGTCTGAAATCCATTTTGTTCTGTTCGGTAGATTTCTTGCTCTGAAAAACCACCTTCCGGACCAATCAATAATCTAGCACCAGCAGGGGGCATAGTCACATGTCTAAATGCTTTCTCGGCCCTTGGGTGTAAGGTGAGACGGACTTGGTTGGTAGACAAATTTACCCAGTCTGCAAATAAACTAGGTGAATGCAATACCGGTAATACGTTTCTTCCACATTGTTCGCAAGCTGCAATAGCTAATTTTTGCCATTGTTCATGTTTTTTAGACCATCTTTCTTTGCTGAGTTTAACACCGCAGCGTTCAGTAATAAGAGGGGTAATTTCAGTTACGCCTAATTCGACCGATTTTTGGATAACCCATTCCATTCTGTCGCCTCGAGAAATCCCTTGACCTAGATGGATACTAAGTGGCGACTCTATGCTGATTGAAAGCTTAGAATCAACCCGTACTGATACTCTTCGTTTTGCTACTTCAGAAAGCTGGGCGCTATATTCGTTTCCGTCACCATTGAATAACACGACTGCTTGCCCTGTTTTAGCACGTAAAACATTAGCCACATGATTAGTGGCATCATCAGTTAATGTGACATAAGTGTCAGCTGATAATTCAAAAGGGTAATAAATCCTGATAATACGCATATTTTTACTTATGACTATTTTTGTAGATGGTACCAACAGAGCGAAATTTAAAGAAGGGAAAATATGAGACAGTGGCGCAAAGTGACAATATCAAGCATCAGCGAAGGGTTCAGTTCCACACAGCTTCCAATGATTGCTTAATTAATTTCTACTACTTGCGAAGTATCAATTGTTTGAGGCGTTTTTCGTTTTGGTGCCATGGATTAAGCACCTTTTCGAGCAAATTTAGTATTTTTGCCTTTGCCTCTGGTCATGGAAAAGGCGAAAAGTAAAACCAAAGAAGTAACCAATAAACAGACTAGCAACATTTTCAATTCCTTATAAAATATCAGGCCAATAAAACCCGAGGCAGAATTATAGCCTTAATTTTTTTTATACTATAAAACATTTTATTAAAGTAAATAAATTCCATACAACTCACTCAATATAAAGATAGTCTGAATTAATGACAGATTTATGATTGTTTCGAAAATTTTAGGCTTGCAAAAAATATTTTTAAACTCGCTTTTATCTTATTGATTAACCGTTTGTTTAATCTAATATAATAAGAACACAGAACACAGAACACAGAATTTTAGATAAACAATATTTAACAATTAAAATGGGTGGAGAGAAAAATGTTTGGATTTGACACGGAACAAATGTCCGAGATGATGGGAATTTATATTATTCCTTGGGGAATTAATATTGTAATGGCGATTGTCATTTACATTATTGGCAAAATGGTTGTTGGTATTTTAATCAGTTTCTTTGGCAAATTGATGACACGTTCTGAATATGACGACATGCTGGTTGATTTTATCAAAGCTATTCTTAAAGCTATTTTTATGCTGTTTGTAATTGTTGCCTCATTGAACCAATTAGGTGTCGACACTACTTCTCTGGTTGCTCTTTTAGCTGCAGCAGGGCTAGCTATCGGTTTATCTCTTCAGGGGGCTTTACAGAATTTTGCAGCAGGCGTAATGCTACTTATATTCAGACCTTTTAGAGCTGGGGACTTCATTGATGCTGGGGGAGATTCTGGGGTCGTAAAAAACATTAGTATTTTCACTACTATAATGACTACGCCTGATAACAAAGAAATCATCATTCCAAATGGAGCGATATACGGTGGCAACATTACCAATTTCTCCGCTAAAGAGACGCGCCGTGTTGATATGGTAGTTGGCATTGGCTACGACAGTGATTTGAAAAAAGCCAAAGAAGTGCTGAATGAGATGGTTGCTGCAGATGAGCGTATATTGAAAGATCCTGCTCCCACTGTTGCAGTGGCAGAGTTGGCCGATAATAGTGTTAATTTTGTGGTGCGCCCTTGGGTGGCGTCTGCTGATTATTGGGGAGTGAAATTTGACTTTACCGAAGCGGTTAAATTGCGTTTTGACGCCGAAGGTATATCAATCCCATTTCCACAGATGGATGTGCACGTTTATAAAAACGACTGATTTTTAATTTGTTATAAAAAATGCCGCAATTCCCGGCATTTTTTTTGTCTTTTAAAAAAGCTAAATCTTACAATTGGGTTTGTTCACTACTAAGCCATATTTTTCTATTGCTTTTGGCATGTTTTTAGTTAAAGTTGCTATACGACTTGTAGGCAAAGGGTGTGTAGATAAAAATTCTGGTTGGCTTTTTTCACCACTGGCTTTAGCCATATTCTCCCATAAATTAATGGATTGCCGAGGATCAAAGCCAGCTTTAGCCATTAGGTCCAATCCAATAAGATCAGCTTCTGATTCATGAGTACGGCTGAATGGTAATTGGACGCCAACTTGTACTCCTAAACCTAAGCCCGCCATGATCATATTGCTACTGGCGATTTCAGTTGCACTTAATAGCTGGTTAGTAACCTCCATTCCCGCGTCGATAAGAGCGCTACTCGACATTCTCTCATTACCATGTTCAGCAATCACATGACCCACTTCGTGACCAATAACTGTAGCAAGTTGATTCTGATTTTCGGAAAGTTCAATTAACCCTGTATATACACCAATTTTACCCCCTGGTAAGGCAAAGGCATTAATTTGTGGTGAGTCAAATACCACTAGCTCCCAAACACCTGCAAACACAGATTCTGGTACATGTTGTGTAATAGCGTCGGCAATGCACTTTACATATCGATTGGAGACTGGCTGATTGGAAAGCTGTTGTTCAGTTTTCATATTAGCAAAAGCTTGTTCGCCCATGCCTGCCAACTGGGAACTTGAATAGAGTTTGAGCTGATTACGCCCTAAAGGCGATTTAGCACATGATGAAAAAAAAGTAGTAATAACAAAAAATAAGCACAAATATTGAATATAACGCATGGAATTTATTCGTAAAGTTTAATAGTTGTCTAAATCATACTCCGAATTGGACAATCGATTAAACTTCCGTTCAGGTAAAAACCCAGAAAAAATTTAATTTAAGTCATATTTGTTTGATTGTACTGTAATGGACATTGCAATAATGACTGCAAGAGATGTGGTGAATGGTTTACTAAACAACACATTTAAATTGGTTAGCATAAACATAGCCCGTTAGACTGAATTAACAGGCTATGTTTATTCCGGACTGACCTACTTAAATACTCGCTTTAAGGCGTTCAGCAATATCGGTCTTTTCCCAAGGAAATTCTTCTCTACCAAAGTGTCCATAGGCGGCTGTCGCTTGATAAATAGGTCGCTCTAAATCGAGCATTTTAAGCAGTCCAAAAGGCCTAAGTTCGAAGTTGTCACGCACTAATTTTACCAATAATGTTTCTGAAACCTTACCCGTTCCAAAGGTCTCAATACTGATAGATGTGGGTTCTGCCACCCCAATGGCATATGACAACTGTATTTCGCATTTGTCGGCTAGTCCTGCAGCAACAATGTTTTTTGCTACATAGCGTCCTGCATAAGCCGCTGATCTATCCACTTTTGATGGATCTTTGCCAGAAAATGCGCCACCACCATGCCTTGCCATACCGCCATAGGTATCAACAATTATTTTACGCCCGGTTAAACCACAGTCGCCCATTGGCCCACCAATTACAAACCGACCTGTTGGATTAATAAAATACTTGGTATTTTTACTGAGCCACTTTTCGGGTAATGTGGGTTTTATAATTACTTCCATGACGGCTTCACGCAGATCTCCTGTGCTGATACTCTCATCATGTTGAGTAGACAACACCACTGCATCAATAGCCACGGGTTGATTATTCTCATACACAAAAGTGACTTGGCTTTTTGCATCGGGCCTTAACCATTCTAATGTGCCATTTTTACGCACTTCTGATTGGCGCTTTACTAAGCGATGAGCATAAGTAATAGGCGCAGGCATTAACACATCTGTCTCGTTGCTTGCGTAACCAAACATTAAACCTTGATCGCCAGCCCCTTGTTCTTCTGGTGAGGTGCGGTCAACGCCTTGGTTTATATCAGGGGATTGTTTGCCTATAGCATTTAATACCGCACATGAGTCGGCGTCAAAGCCCATATCTGAATGAACGTAACCTATCTCTCTTACTGTTTTACGGGTGATTTCTTCAATATCTACCCAAGCTGACGTTGTTATTTCGCCGCCTACTAACACCATGCCGGTTTTGACAAAGGTTTCGCAGGCGACTCTGGAAGTTGGATCTTGGGTTAGTATAGCGTCTAAAATAGCATCAGAAATTTGATCTGCAATTTTATCAGGGTGTCCTTCAGATACAGATTCAGAAGTAAATAAGTGTGAGGTCATAAAAACGCCTTGTTTAAAGTCATTATAGAGATTTATGAAGGTATTTTAACTGCTCAAATATAAAATACCAGTCTTTACTTCTAGACGTCCAAACGGCCATGAAAATTTATTATGCTAAGGTGTGAATAAAAGTGATATGTAAATACCTATTGATAGCGCATTTAGCATTGCAGTTACCTGCTGGCTAATACAAAATGCACAGCTTACTTAGGTGTCTGTAGCGTTCAGTTACGGTAAACCATAATTATTGGATCAGTCAGGAGACCACATGTTGTCATCACGTCGAGAACTCGCCAACGCCATTCGTGCCCTTAGCATGGATGCCGTTCAACAAGCTAACTCAGGACACCCAGGTGCTCCCATGGGTATGGCTGATATAGCGCAAGTGTTGTGGGCAGATCATATGCAACATAACCCAAGCAACCCCGATTGGGCCAACAGAGATAGATTTGTGTTATCAAACGGCCACGGCTCGATGTTGATCTATTCTCTACTACATTTGACTGGTTATGCATTACCTATTGAAGAATTAAAAAATTTCCGTCAATTGCATTCTAAGACACCAGGCCATCCAGAATATGGTTATGCACCGGGTATTGAGACTACCACTGGACCTTTAGGACAAGGTGTGGGTAATGCAGTGGGCATGGCGATTGCCGAAAAGACCTTAGCCGCACAATTTAATCAGCCAAATTTTGATGTAGTCGATCATTTCACATATTGCTTCTTAGGCGATGGATGTTTGATGGAGGGTATATCTCACGAAGTCTGTTCTTTAGCAGGTACATTGGGTTTAGGTAAATTAGTCGCGTTTTGGGATGACAACGGTATTTCAATCGATGGGCATGTTGAAGGCTGGTTTACTGATAACACCCCAGCTCGTTTTGAAGCATATGGCTGGCATGTGATTGCAGATATAGACGGACACGACCCTCAAGCTATTGCAGATGCGATTGCAGCTGCTAAAGCTGAAACGTCTAAACCGACATTAATTTGTTGTAAAACCATTATAGGTTTTGGCTCACCGAATAAATCAGGTAGCCACGACTCTCATGGATCTCCTTTAGGCTTAGAAGAAATCAAAGCCGCGCGCGAATTTCTTAGCTGGCCTCATGCTCCTTTTGAGATCCCTGCAGATGTGTACGCTGGATGGGATGCAAAAGCAGCAGGTGCTGAAAAAGAGCAAGTTTGGAATGAAAAATTCACTGCATATCAACAAGCACATCCTGCACTTGCAGCCGAGTTGACTCGACGATTAGCGGGTGATTTACCCGCTGACTTTGAAGAAAAAGCGGACGCTTTTATTCAGCAATCACAAGATAAAGCCGAAAATGTGGCGAGTCGTAAAGCGTCGCAAAATTCAATTGAAACTTTTGCTACGTTATTGCCTGAGGTGTTAGGTGGCTCAGCTGATTTAGCGGGCTCTAACCTTACTATTTGGTCTGGTACTAAAGGTATTTCAGCCGAAGATGCTACGGGTAACTATTTATATTACGGTGTGCGTGAATTTGGAATGAGTAGTATCATGAACGGTATCGGTTTGCACGGTGGTTTCCGTCCATTTGGCGCTACTTTCTTAATGTTTATGGAATATGCGCGTAACGCAGTACGTATGGCTTCATTGATGGGTATTCCAAACATTTTTGTATATACCCATGACTCTATTGGTCAAGGTGAAGACGGTCCTACTCACCAACCTATCGAGCAAATCGCTAACTTACGTTTAACACCAAACTTAACGACATGGCGTCCTTGTGACGGAGCTGAAACTGCGGTTGCATGGAAATCTGCACTATTGCGCAAAGATGGCCCGTCGGCATTAGTTTTTAGTCGACAAGGTTTATCTGCTCAGACGCGTAATGCCGAGCAGTTAGCTAATGTTGTAAAAGGTGGTTACGTACTAAAAGATTGTGCAGGTACGCCTGATGTCATCTTAATTGCCACAGGTTCTGAAGTAGGGATCACCGTCGAAGCTGCCGAGAAATTGTCTGCTATGGACATGGCAGTGCGTGTTGTGTCTATGCCTAGCACTTCAGTTTTTGATAAACAAGACGCCGATTATCGTGAGTCTGTATTACCAAGGTCTGTGACTAAACGTGTTGCGGTCGAAGCTGCTCATGTTGATTTTTGGCACAAATATGTTGGATTTGATGGCGCTGTGGTGGGCATGTCCACCTTTGGTGAATCTGCACCGGGAGCGGCATTGCTGAAATACTTCGGTATCACATCAGAAGCAGTAGTTGAAGCTGTAAAAAGCTTAAATTAAAAGCCCGCTTAATAAACAAAGGCGCTTTTTAGCGCCTTTGTTTTGAGGGTATTTATATTGAAGCAGAAATTGTTAGGTGAGCGGGTTCACCTTGAATCATATTAAAGAGTGTTATGTTACGTATAGCAATTAATGGGTTTGGTCGAATTGGGCGCAATGTTGTCAGAGCGTTGTATGAAAGTGGCCGCAATACTGACATAAAAGTTGTGGCGGTCAATGAGTTAGCCGAGCCAAAAGGCATCGCACACTTGCTCAAGTACGACACGTCTCACGGGCGCTTTGGTTTTTCTGTTGATTTACAAGCAAGACGTCTGATTGTTGCAGGCGATGAGATTATTCTATTACAGCAAGAAAACATTGCTGATCTTCCTTGGCAACAACTTGATATTGATTTGGTGCTTGAATGTTCGGGTGTGCATAGTGATAGAGCCGCTGGCCAAGCACATTTAGACCAAGGTGCTAAAAAAGTGTTATTTTCGCAGCCTTGTGGATCAGATATGGATGCAACTGTGATTTATGGGATTAATGATCATCAGTTGAAAGTTGACGATTTAATTGTATCCAACGGCTCCTGTACAACCAATTGTATTGTGCCCGTAATCCAAGTGTTAGATGACGCATTTAATGTGTTAAGTGGAACGATTACTACCATTCATTCGTCAATGCATGACCAACAAGTGATTGATGCATACCATAAAGACTTACGGCTTACTCGAGCAGCCAGTCAATCGATTATTCCTGTTGACACTAAGTTAGCAATCGGAATAGAGCGAATTTTGCCTAAATTTGCTGGCAAATTTGAAGCCATAGCGGTGCGTGTACCGACTATTAATGTTACAGCAATGGACTTGAGTGTTACATTGGAAAAACATGTGTGTATTAACGAAGTGAACCAAGCACTAAAACAAGCCAGAGAAGGGCGCTTAGAGGGGATTTTAAGCTACACTGAGGAACCTTTAGTGTCGGTTGATTTTAATCACGATCCCCACTCTTGTATAGTCGATGGTAGTCAAACAAGGGTGAGTCATAAACAATTAGTCAAAACCTTAGTCTGGTGTGATAACGAATGGGGCTTTGCTAACAGGATGATTGATACTGCAATGGCCATGTTCCACACAAATTAAAGCAAAAAACGAAACTATTATTACAAGGGAAATTATGTCCATATTGAAAATGACCGAGTTGGATTTAGCCGGTAAAAGAGTACTAATACGTCAAGATTTAAATGTGCCAATAAAAGACGGCAAGGTCACTTCTGATGCACGTATTCGCGCTTCACTGCCTACCATCAAAGCAGCAGTAAGGGCAGGCGCTAAAGTGATGGTGATGTCACATTTAGGGCGTCCAACCGAAGGTCAATACGCTGATGAGTTTTCATTGCAACCTGTGGTTAATTATTTGCAAGAAAATACAGATCTTAATGTAAGTTTAGTAAAAGATTACATAGGAGGGGTTGAAGCTACAGCAGGTGAGGTTTTAATCCTCGAAAACGTGCGGTTTAATGTTGGCGAAAACAAAGACGATGAAACCTTATCCAAACAGTATGCAGCATTATGTGACATTTATGTTATGGATGCATTTGGCACTGCCCACCGTGCGCAGGCTTCAACTCATGGTGTGGGTGTCTTTGCGCCAATAGCATGCGCGGGACCTTTACTGGCTGGCGAACTTGATGCCTTAGGAAAAGCGTTAAACAACCCACAGCGCCCCCTGGTGGCTATAGTTGGCGGGTCAAAAGTATCATCTAAGCTAACGGTATTAGATGCCTTGTCTAAAATTGCTGATCAATTAATAGTGGGGGGGGGCATTTCAAATACCTTTACTGCAGCTCGTGGCTTCAACGTTGGCCGATCGTTGCATGAAGCTGACTTAATTCCAGAAGCTAAGCGTTTAATGGACTCGTTGGATATTCCCGATACAGTTGATGTGCGCGTAGGCAAAAACTTTTCTGAGTCAGAGCCTGCAGTGATAAAAGATGTTAGCGAAGTACAAGATGATGAAGAAATAATGGATTATGGGCCACAGACGGCTGAAAACGTGGCAGCAATACTAAAAGGTGCCAAAACTATCTTATGGAATGGTCCATGTGGCGTATTTGAATTTGATAACTTTGCCCAGGGTACAGAAGTGGTTGCTCGTGCTATTGCTAACAGCGATGCATTTTCAATCGCCGGTGGTGGTGATACGCTAGCGGCCATTGATAAATGGGACCTGAGTGACAAAATTTCTTATATTTCTACTGGTGGTGGGGCTTTTCTTGAGTTTGTCGAAGGAAAAGTGTTACCTGCCGTAGCGATGTTAGAAGCCAGAGCGGCTAAATAGTTAATTGGCGTAAGTTCTTGTATTAGATAATAATGAGATGGGGGTTCAATTCTCTATGAATACCCACACCCTGCGAGCCTTTATGCAAATTGGCTTACGATATAATATAAAGGAGTGTTTAACATGGCATCACAAGACCAACTAGATATGCTTGCAAAAATTAGTAACCAAAACGGATTTATAGCAGCATTAGACCAAAGTGGTGGCAGTACACCTAAGGCTTTAGGTTTGTATGGTGTAGAAGAGTCTGAGTATCTAGGGGACGAAGAAATGTTCGCTAAAGTGCATGAAATGCGCACGCGCATTATTACTTCAAGCGTATTCAACGGAAAACGTGTTTTAGGCGCTATCTTGTTTGAAAACACGCTTGATAGAGATATTTTAGGTCAAAGCACTTCTAGCTACTTATGGAACGTTAAACAAATTGTTCCTTTTTTGAAAGTCGACAAAGGCCTCGAAGTTGAAGTGAATGGAACGCAGCTCTTAAAAGCAATACCCGACTTGCATGTTTTGTTAGCTAAAGCCGATACACAAAATATGTTTGGGACTAAAATGCGTTCAGTGGTTAAGCTTGCTAATGCAGTGGGTATTGAAGCTTTAATCGAGCAGCAATTTACAGTAGCTAAACAAATTTTAGCAGCAGGTTTAATGCCAATCATTGAACCTGAAGTGGACATACATAGCCCTGAAAAAGCCGCAGCTGAAGCTCTGCTTAAAGCTTCAATCCTTAAACATTTGGATAGTTTAGCAACCGATCAACAAGTGATGTTAAAACTGACCATTCCTGAGAAGGCTAACTTTTACCAAGACTTAGTCAATCATGCAAAAGTGTTAAAAGTAGTGGCATTATCTGGCGGTTATTCAAGAGAAGTCGCTAATAAAAGACTGACAGAAAATAATGGTATGATCGCCAGTTTTTCTCGTGCGTTATCCGAGGGACTGAATGCTAAACAAAGTGATGCTGAATTTGAGTCAACTATAGATTCGTCTATTGAAAGTATTTATCAGGCATCTAAAAGTTAGTGTTATGTTGTGATAAAAAAAGACGGGCATGCGCCCGACCTTTTTTTGCTCGGCAGATTGAGTTGATTAGGGTGTTTTTTACTTTGTTTGCCTTTTAATGGACGAGAACTGAAAAGTATGACCCATGTTTTACCCTTACCTTTGTATAAAAAGCTCACAGTGACATTTAGAGTTGAGCCAGGTTGTTTAGGCCCTGAGGGCATTATTCATATTGACGGCTTTTGTAAATTTGCAAAAAAAGAAGTTGCCAGATTGAACTCTGATTTTGTGCGTTGGGTCATCACTCCCCGGTATGATAAAACCTTACTCGAAACAGAATATAAAACGAATAATAAACGACTTGATCATGATAAAGCTGAAAAATATCTAAGAGTATTTGGTAAAGAACTTGATGATTTTGAAGAAAACCTGCAAGATAAATTATCAATATTAATTGAGCATTATCTTGGTCGTTAACATAATTTTATCAGTTTAAATTTATGAATAATCCACGAAAAACTATTATGAACAAGTGATGCAATAACCTATGTTGACCTCTCCAAAAAGTGATACGTGGCTGGTGACACCTAGTGGTGATCCTAGAGGCTATATTTCTACTCATGCTCTTAGAGAGCTTTGGTTTCATACCGGTACTCGCTGCAATTTAGCCTGCGATTTTTGCCTAGAAGGCTCGTCACCCAGTGATAAAAGACTGCAGTCTCCTAAACTTGCAGACATCATTCCTTATATTGATGAATCATTAGCACTAGGTACTCAGCAGTTCTCATTTACTGGTGGCGAACCTATGCTGATCAAAGATATGGTGGCAATACTGAAATATGCGTCTCAGTACAAACCATGCTTGGTGCTCACAAATGGTACCGCACCTTTGCTTAAACGATTAGCGGCGTTAAATGCACTTGGCACAACCTGTCACCCTATTGCTTTTAGAGTCAGTTTAGACTCACCTGATGCTAAGACTCACAATGCAGGAAGAGGTAAAGGACAATTCGAGGAAGCGCTGGTGGGAATGCGTAAGTTGTATCAAGCAGGCTTCCCAATATCTGTCGCCAGACATATGAAAAAAGGTGAAAATCTTGAACTAGTTACCAGGCAATACCAAGCAGTATTTAAGCTAAATGGTTTACCTGAGGACATCAACATGGTGGCTTTTCCTGACTTTTTGCCTCCAGGATCACTGCCTAATGTTCCGCACATTACTGAACATTGTATGACCACTTATCAAACAGAAGAGCAACGTCAGGCATTTATGTGCGCCAGTTCGAGGATGATAATCAAAAAAGACGGCAAAATGCAGGTGTATGCCTGTACGTTGGTAGATGATGATCAAGATTATGACTTAGGTGCAAACCTGACCGCTAGTTTAGAGCGCAAAATTAGCATGAAGCATCATAGGTGCTATAGCTGTTTTGCGTTTGGCGCGAGCTGCAGTGAAATGTAGTTAAGTTAAGTTAAGCTTAGTTTGGGGCAATAGATCCTATCAGAAGCTTAAAAATACTGCATTTTCAATGATCACGGGTATAGATTAAATTAAGCCCTAATTCTTGGATATAGATACGCTCTCGCTCTATATCGGCACTAAAAACCGGTTTTTGTTCTAACCAACCTTCTGGGAAATGGACATACAGATTATTATCTTTTGCCTTTAGGGATATATCCGGCAAGATATCATCTTGGCGTTTCATGTTAAGTAACACCCCTAAACGCAACAGTGATATTAGTTTATATACTTGTTCTTGCGCCAGTATTGTGAATTCTGGAATTTCTACTGCTTTGATCTTCTTGCGATGAAATCTGGCTAAGGTAGCTAATAGGTTTTGTTGCTCTTGACCAAATCCAGGTAATTCGATGTTTTGTAAAATATAGCCAGAGTGTCGTTGAATACCCCTAGTGTTTATTTGTAGACCAACTTCGTGCAATAGTGCCGACCAAGCTAGTAGGTTTTTGAGCTCTGTATTTTCTATCCTCCAATTTTTTTTGACCTGCTGATAAAAACCCATAGTGGTGTTCAATACCCGTTTTGCATGCTCCACATCGACGTCATATCGGGTGGCTA
This sequence comes from Paraglaciecola sp., assembly GCA_034111145.1. Lineage (GTDB taxonomy): Bacteria > Pseudomonadota > Gammaproteobacteria > Enterobacterales > Alteromonadaceae > Paraglaciecola. Next base: position 32,064 of record JAWUXU010000091.1, on the reverse strand, counting down.
AGCTCTCAGCACTTCGCTCGCGAATATCTACATGTTTCAGATGGTCTTCCATTTCGTATAACACGCCTTCCCTAAGTGCCGCTACAGAAAACTCCATTTGGTCAATTTTTAGACTTTTGAAAATGCCAATAAGTATTGCCAGACCCGCAGCCAAAACTGATTGTCTGTCTTCAGTCAACCCTTGGAGTTTTAGGTCTCGGCTGTTACCCGCTGCACAGCATAAGTCTCTTAATATATATAGATCACTCAAGCACACTTGGTTTTCTCTATTGGTGCTGTCAAGTTGTGCGGCTAGCTCGATGATCACCTTGATTGTACCCGAAGTGCCGATACAGGTTTTCCAACCTATTTGTTTATATTGTTTGTCGATCATTTCCAACTCTTGCCTAGCCGATGTAATCGCTTTGTCGAACGCTTTAACTTTAAGTTCACCCTGTTTAAAGAAACGATTGGTGTAGCTGACACAGCCCATTTGTAGACTACGCAAAATCTTAGTGTTGAAGTCTTCACCAATAATGAACTCGGTTGATCCGCCGCCTATATCGATTACTAATCTTTGACCATGTTGATGGTTTGTGTGCGCGACTCCCTGATAGATAAGCCGTGCCTCCTCAGCTCCAGAAATGACATCAATGGGGAAGGGGAATACTTTCTTAGCAGCATTTAGAAAATCTTTGGCGTTAATGGCCCTTCTGAGAGTATGGGTAGCGACGACTCGCACATTCTCAGGTTCAAAACCTTGTAAGCTTTCTGCGATGACACTCAGCGTGTCTAGGCCTTTTTGCATCGCGTCGTCAGATAATATGCGGTCAGTACCTAAACCATCGGCTAAGCGTACTTTCTGTTTGACTCGATGTACAATCTGCACTGACCCAGCTACGATGCGTGCCACAACTAGGTGGAAACTGTTAGAACCCATGTCTAAAGCCGCAACTTTGCTGCTGTCGCGTACTTCAACATTATCAAAAGTGGAATCAAATACGGTTTGATTATTAGGCATTTTTGTCCTTTTCTATAGCTTTTAAATAGCGATAGGTTTCAATTTGCGAACGTATTTTTTTACGGTTTCCTCTGGGCACATATTGATTGGTCTGTTCTGTGTCAATAACCCGGGCTTTGAGTGTGTCCTCTAACTGCAAATTTAAGATATCTAGAATTTTTGTTTTGAGATCTTCGTCATAAATTGGGCATCCCACTTCTATACGAAAATCCATATTGCGAGTCATCCAATCGGCTGATGAAATAAACATCTTTTTATCGCCAGCATTTTCGAACACCATTACCCTCGGATGTTCTAGAAATCTATCAACAACACTGATAATACTGATATTTTCACTTAGTCCCTTCACACCTGGAACAAGTGAACACATTCCTCGAATAATGGCTTTTATTTTCACCCCTGCCTGACTTGCCTTGTATAGGTCATCGATCAGCAGCTTGTCATCTAGATTATTGATTTTTAAAGTTATTTCCGCCTTTAACCCGCTATTGGAATTTTGTACTTCTTGACGTATTAATGCCTGAATTTTGGTTCTTGCATTAATAGGCGACACCTGTAAATGCTGAAATTTCTGACGTCTGTAGGGTTGCTGAATAAAGGTAAAAACGGCTTCGGCTTCACTCGCGAGTTCTTGATTACGGGTAAACAAACTAAAGTCTGTATATATTTTAGCTGTTTTTTCGTTGAAATTCCCTGTACCAAAGTGGGCGTAATTGACTAATTCTCCTTTTTCTTCACGGGCTACAACGCATAATTTACTGTGAATTTTCAAGGCTGGCATGCCAAATACCACTTTAACGCCAGCATCAGTTAGGGTTTTGGCCCATTCAATATTCGCTTCCTCATCAAAACGAGCACGAAGCTCAACCACTACAGTCACCTTTTTGCCATTGTCTACCGCATCAATTAGCGAACTAATGACCCGAGACTGGCTGGCGACACGGTAAATATTTAAGCGGATATGTTTTACGTTTGGGTCAAATGCTGCTTGGCGGATAAATTCTGTAACGTGTAAAAACCGGTGGTAAGGGTAATACAGCAAGATATCTTTAGCTGTAATGGCATCGAAAACGGTATCGTATTCAGAGAAGTCTTTACATGTCATCGCGGGCAGTTTTTTGTTTTCTAAATAATCACGACCTATATTGGGGAAACTAATAAAGTCTTTAAAGTTGCGATAAGCGCCACTGGCAATCAGGCTGTCGTAGGAAGAGATTTTCAGCCGCTTCCTTAAATCCTTTAACATTTCGCTAGGCATTCTGCTGTCGTACACCACACGCACCGGCTCTGCTATCAAGCGCTGTTTCATGCTCTCAGACATTTTATCCACATAACTTTCATCAATTTCATCATTGATAGAGTATTCAGAATCACGTGTCATTTTAAATGAATAGGCTTCAAGATGATCGAACTCAATAAACCCTTTAAATATGTTTTCAAGATTCAAACGAATAATATCATCGAGTAAAATAATGTACTTTTTCTTACGGCTTTTTTCTGGCGGTATCACCACAAAACGTGGCATGTTCTGGCTTGGCACTTCAATCGCGGCATAAGCGACCGCTTTGTCATCTTTGTGAACGCTGACATATAAATAGGTAGCAAAGTCGTTCAGTCGAGACAGCAACTTAACTTTTTTATTACTGAGTAAAATGGGTGCCATATGCCGCAGAATTTTATTTTTAAAATATAACGTTAGCCATTGTGTGTGGTAGTCATTTAAGTCTTCCTCACCGAGCAAAAATATATTATATCGGGCTAAACCTTTCACCACATCTAGATGAATTCGGTCAAAATCTTCAGTCATTCCTAAGACTTTGTCTTGGATCTTTTCCATCAATAATTTGGTTTGTTCTGCTTCTTCAAGCTGACCTTCGTTTATATGGATATATATTTTTCGTTTAACATCAGCCACTCGAACGCGATAAAACTCATCCATATTATTAGAATAAATACCAAGAAACCTTATTCTTTCAACAATTGGATTGTTTACATCGGCTGCTTCTTGTAACACCCGTTGATTAAAAGACAACCAACTAAGTTCTCTGGGATAATATATATTGGGGGTGTCCGACATACTTCGCTCTTCTATTTTTTCAATTGCGTCAAGGGTCTGTGGTTATTGTGACAGTCTGATGACAGTTGTTCAGTGAATTATTGAATTTCAATATCTACCATTAGATCATTTGCTACGCCTTCTAATGACTCTTGCAAGGTTTCTAAGTTAACGTCAGCGGCAACACTAATAATGGCTTTAGCTTTAAACAATGTGCCACCCCAATTAGGAGCGATTTCGAGGCAGGAATCAAATTTAATAATGTTCAGGTTAAATCGGCTTAATATTAATGTTAACTCCTGTACAATACCGATTTTGTCGTTACCCACAATGTCTATCTGCACCGTTTTTTGCTCTGCAGGGTAATCATTAGCGCCTGATAGCAAGTGTATTTTTAGATCTGGATGTTGTGATAAGCGTTCGATCAGAGCGGGATGTTTTTCTAGTGGCAAGTCTACCTGAACAAATCCAGCAAAGTGTCCAGCCATATGTGAAAAGTTACTACCTAACCAGTTGCCTCCCATTTCATATATAGTTTTGGCTAAATCACTGATTAATCCCGGTTTATCGTTTCCAATTAAAGTAAATATTATAGGTTTCATAAAAAAGTCACATTTCTGTAATAAAGTAGTTAAAGTTAGAACCCAATGCTCTGGTAAATAGCCTAATACATTCTATATCGGATGTAAGGTTTTATTTGAGCTGTAAATTAACAAAACACCTGTTACGTTGGATGTACGAACTAAAAAAAGTTTTCATGTAATTATAATGCCATATTCAATTGATACTATTGCTGTGGTTTATGGTTGGTGGTTATATTCGAGTACTGAACTCAAAAAATCTACCATTAACAGTGTTTTAAATTGAAGAGAAAAGTTATGCCAATCAATTCTTTTTTGGGTGTTTTTGCAAAATCACCCCTAAAGCCTCTAGAAGATCATATCAATATTGTTCATAAATGTAGCCAAGGTTTATTGCCTTTTTTTGAAGCTGTATACGCTCAAGATTGGAAAACGGCGCAGGAACAACAGAAACTAATTTCAATGTTAGAAAAACAAGCCGATGAGATAAAACGTGAATTAAGACTGAGTTTACCTGTCGGTATTTTTATGCCTATTCAACGTCAAGACGTATTAGAGTTGCTTAGTCAGCAAGACAAAATTGCGAATAAAGCAAAAGATATATCAGGACGTATCTTAGGTCGTCAATTGGCTATTCCTATTGAGCTTCACGGATCTTTTCTAGAATATTTGACCCGTTGTCTGGATGCGACTAATCAAGCTAAAAGAGTTATTAACGAATTAGATGACTTATTAGAAACAGGTTTTAGAGGCCGTGAATTACGTTTAGTCGAAGATATGATAGAACGTTTAGATGAGATTGAAGACGACACCGACAGATTACAAATTAGTCTGCGAAGAGGATTATTAGCACTTGAAAAAGATCTCAATCCGGTAGACGTAATGTTTTTATACAGCATTATTGAGTGGGTCGGTGAGTTGGCTGATATTTCCGAACGAGTCGGTTCTCGACTTGAATTGATGTTAGCCAACTAGAGATTTACAGAATGGAAATTATTAACAATTACGGTTTTGTTTTAATCGTAGTCGCTGCTGCGGTTGGATTTTTAATGGCATGGGGTATAGGTGCCAATGATGTGGCTAACGCTATGGGTACTTCGGTTGGCTCAAAGGCACTCACCATAAAACAAGCTATTTTTATTGCTATGGTTTTTGAGTTTGCAGGTGCCTATTTAGCGGGTGGCGAAGTCACTTCAACTATTCGAAAGGGTATTATTGACTCCTCATTTTTCATAGATACACCAGAATTATTAGTTTTTGGTATGATATCAGCGCTGTTTGCTGCAGGTATCTGGTTAGCATTTGCCTCTTACCTTGGATGGCCTGTATCAACTACTCACTCAATTATTGGTGCTATTGTTGGTTTTGCCGCTGTAGGTATCAGTGCTGACGCGGTTGAGTGGGGCAAGGTGGGTGGTATTGTAGGTAGTTGGATTATTACTCCTGCTATATCTGGCTTTATTGCATACATTATATTTCAGTCTGCACAAAAGCTTATTTTCGATACCGATAAACCTTTTGAAAACGCAAAACGTTATGTCCCTTTTTATATGGCACTTGCAGGTTTTGTTATGGCTTTGGTGACAATCAAAAAAGGCTTGAAACACGTTGGGTTAGATATCCCGACTGATCAAGGTTATTTTATTGCTATCGCCATAGCTGTGGTGGTTGGCATCGGCGGAAGGCTGTATGTTAAACGGATCAAAATTAATCCAACAGCTGAGAAAGAAGCGCAATTTGCTAATGTTGAGAAAGTGTTTGCTGCACTGATGATAGTGACGGCCTGCTGTATGGCATTCGCTCACGGTTCAAATGATGTAGCCAATGCTATTGGTCCTTTGGCTGCGGTGGTCAGCATTGTGGAAAGCGGAGGCCAGATTGGCGCACAATCTTCGTTAGCATGGTGGATTTTACCTCTTGGTGGTATCGGCATTATTGCTGGTTTGGCATTGTTTGGCCATCGAGTAATTAAAACTATAGGCAACGGCATTACTCACCTCACTCCAAGTCGAGGGTTTGCCGCTGAACTAGCAGCTGCTACTACAGTGGTTATAGCATCTGGTTCGGGGTTACCGATATCCACTACGCAAACTTTAGTTGGTGCCGTGTTAGGTGTCGGTATGGCCAGAGGTATCGCAGCAATTAACTTAGGTGTAGTCAGAAATATTGTTGTTTCTTGGGTGATAACCTTACCGGCAGGTGCTGGTTTGTCGATAGTCTTCTTTTTTATGATTAAAGGTATTTTTGCCCCATAGACAAAAAGCTTTGATGGCATTGTCCTAGAGTTAATTAACAGTTTTTAAGCCAGCTAATCTAGCTGGCTTTTTTGTTTGCAAAATTTTTTAACTGCAATGGGTCAAATTATTATCTAAACAAGTTTATTCGTATCGGTGCAATCTTTACCGACGCTAAAGATAATATCAGTGTTGATAATGGCAGTGAATTTCGTACTCGGATACAAATAGCGTTGTAAACTCCCTCTAAGGTTTATCAATTGCGGGTCACATCATTTCATCTTCTAATGCTGAACTGACAGCATTAGAAGTAAGTTTAACCCCAGTCAAATCAATTTATTTAAAGGGTGCAGGTAAATATTTTAATCTTACTTAAAATATTTATGATAGGAAAATGTCTGGATCCGTTTCTGAACTTCACTTATTCAGTATATTAAACTTTTATGACATCGACCTGATGTAACAAAACTGTCACGCACCTTGGTTATTCTTCTCAGCGTTTTTTCATTCTTATAAAATTATTTGTATTTGGAGCACACAATGGAACTTATGAACTTTTTTAGATCTAGTGCAATTGCAACAGCATTCGTTTTGGCCGGTTGTGGTGGTGATATTAATATTAGTGAAGGTGATGTTGATAATAGCGTTACAGACAACAGCGTAATCAACAATGGTGATAGTGGTTCAAATGGAGGCACTGGTGGTGATGGTGGAGACAGCGGTGGTGGGTCTACAGGTAATCAAAATGCATTTGAACAAGGCCTAGCTACTGATATCTCTTCTAGTTTTCCCGGAATTACAGACAAGCCTGTCTACCAATTGGCCGCTAATACTACTTTTATTGCTGATGCGGTTTTATCATCTAATGCCCATTGGGTATTGAACGGCAGAATAGCTGTGGGTGGTGATGATGTAGATTCTGCAGTATTAACCATTGAAGCAGGCACCATTGTGTTTGGGCAAGAAGGTGAAGATTTCTTAGTTGTACGACGTGGTTCTCAAATGCAAGCTATAGGCACCGCAGACGAGCCCATTGTGTTTACTTCAGTTCAAGATGTAACAGGCCAAGAGACTGACATTGGTCAATGGGGTGGCTTAGTGCTCTTAGGCAAAGCACCTGCTAACTCTTGTGGCGACCAAGTGGGTGAAACTACTGCTGACGAGTTAGCCAATTGTGGTGTCTCTGCTGAGGGGGACGCTGGACAATTTGGTGGTACAGATCCAGCTGATAACTCAGGTACATTAAAATATGTTGTTGTTAAACACGCCGGCCGTACATTGGGTAACGGTGACGAACTCAATGGTATTTCTTTTGCGGGCGTAGGTGCTGGAACGACAGTTGATTATATTCAAATACACCAAAACCTTGATGATGGCGTTGAGTTTTTCGGTGGCACAGTAAACGTAAGCCACGTTGTGTTAACTGATATAGGTGATGATAGTTTAGATTGGTCTTTCGGCTGGACAGGTAAAGCTCAATTCGTATACATCCAGCAGGGTGAGGCTAATGGTGATAATGCAATTGAAGCTGACAATAGTGAGTTTGACGCATCTGCTACCCCTTTAACCAAGCCTGCTATTGCTAATGTGACAATTGTTGGTGCTGCAGGTACAAATGGCGCTCGTTTACGTGCAGGCACCGCGGGTAACTTAACCAACGTTTTGGTGACAGGGCCTACGGATTATTCAAACTGCCTGCGTGTTAACGGTGACGAGTCAGCTGCGAATGCTGTTTCTGGTGATTTAACTATGACCGGCTCTATTATTGCGTGTGCAGACCCAGCCAATAATTTTGGTACACAAGCAATAAGTGATGGCGATGTCAAAAGTTGGTTTGAAGGACAGACTGGTAACATGACATTGACGCCGAATGCACTTGGCTTAGGCGCTAATGGCTATATGCCTCAAGCTGGTTCTGTGTTGTTAACCAATGGAACTAATCCGCGAACCATTCGTGCAACATTTGAAGATGCCGAATATGTTGGTGCATTCGATGGGGTAACAAATTGGATGGCGGGTTGGACCGTTGGTGTAAAGGGTGGTTTTCCAGCTAATGTGCAAAGTGCTTTTGAGCAAGGATTGGCCACAGACGTATCCAGCGACTTCCCGGCTATTACTGATAAGCCAGTCTATCAACTCGGCGCTGACACTACGTTTACATCTAACGTAACCTTGACTAATGACGCTCACTGGGTCTTAACAGGCAGAACGGCTGTAGGCGGCGATAACGTCGACAGCGCAATATTATATATTGAAGACGGAACGACTATTTTTGGTCAAGAAGGTGAAGACTTCTTAGTGGCTCGCCGTGGTTCTCGTATTGAGGCGCTTGGTACTTCTACTTCGCCTATTACCATGACCTCTGTGCAAGATGTGACAGGACAGGAAACAGATATAGGTCAATGGGGTGGTTTGGTCTTGTTGGGTAATGCCCCAGCAAATTCATGTGGTGACCAAGTAGGAGAAACCACAGCAGACGAATTAGCTAACTGTGGTATATCAGCTGAAGGTGATGCAGGTCAGTTTGGTGGTACCGACTCTGAAGACAATTCAGGAACCCTAAACTATGTCATTATCAAACATGCCGGTCGTACTCTAGGCAATGGCGATGAGCTTAACGGTATTTCTTTTGCTGGAGTGGGTTCAGGTACTACTGTAGATTATATTCAAATTCATCAGAACTTAGATGACGGTATTGAGTTTTTTGGTGGCTCTGTAAACGTGAGCCATATTGTTTTGACTGAAATTGGTGACGATGCTTTTGACTGGTCTTTTGGATGGACAGGTAATGCTCAGTTTGTCTATATTGAACAATCTCAAACCAATAGTGATAATGCCTTTGAAGCAGATAACAGTGAATTCGATGCATCAGCCACACCTCTAACTAATCCGACTGTTGCGAACGTTACCATTCAAGGTGCGGTTGGAGCAAACGGTGTTCGTCTGCGTGCTGGTACAGCGGGTTCACTTAAAAACTTTGTTGTTACTGGTCCAGCTGGTTTTAACAACTGTTTACGTGTCAATGGTGACGAGTCTGAAGCCAATGCGACTACCGGCTCTTTGAGCATAACAAACAGCATGCTAGCGTGTGATAACGATGAAAATTTTGGTAATGATTTCACAAAAACATGGTTTGAAGCACAAGCAACTAATGGTGTGTTATCGACTAGTGCACTAAATTTAGCAGCAGATGGACGTAGTCCTGAAGCTACCTCTCCATTGTTAGGTGCGGGTGCAGATTTATCTATAGATAACAACTTCTTTGTATCAACAGACTACATAGGTGCATTCAACGGATTATCGGATTGGACTGATGGTTGGTCGTTTGGGTTATCAGGTGGTTTCCCAGCAAATGTGCAAAGTGCTGCTGAGCAGAGTTTAGCAACGGATGTGTCTGCTGATTTCCCTGCTATTACGGATAAACCAGTATATTTACTAGGTGCAGATACTACTTTTATAGTTGATGTCACGTTAACTAATGACGTTCATTGGGTCTTGAATGGTCGTACAGCTGTAGGCGGCGATAACGAAAACAATGCCACGCTTTACATTGAGCAAGGTACAACCATTATTGGTCAACAAGGTGAAGACTTTTTGGTAGTGCGCAGAGGTTCTAAGATAGAAGCGGTTGGCACTGCTGGTGCACCTATAATTTTGACTTCTGTTGAGGATGTTACCGGTCAAGAAACAGATATTGGTCAATGGGGTGGTCTGGTTTTATTGGGTAAAGCTCCGGCTAATTCATGTGGCGATCAAGTAGGCGAAACCACAGCAGACGAATTAGCTAACTGTGGTATATCTGCAGAAGGCGATGCGGGTCAATTTGGTGGGACAGATGCAAACGATGATTCAGGAACCCTCAAGTACGTCATTATTAAACATGCTGGTAGAACCCTAGGTAACGGTGATGAGTTAAACGGTATTTCATTTGCCGGAGTTGGTTCGGGTACTGTGGTTGACTATATCCAAGTGCACGAAAACCTTGATGATGGTATCGAGTTCTTCGGCGGTACGGTGAGTGTTAAACATGTTGTTCTTACTGATATCGGCGATGACTCATTTGACTGGTCATTTGGTTGGACGGGTAATGCACAGTTCGTATTAATTAAGCAAGGTTCGGCTAATGGTGATAATGCTTTTGAAGCGGATAACAGTGAATTTGATGCCGCCGCTACACCCCTTACTAATCCCAATATTGCTAACGTTACGATAATAGGTGCTGACGGTACTAATGGTGTGCGTTTACGTGCGGGTACTGCTGGTTCACTTTGGAACTTTGCTATTACCGGTGGTGTGGGATATTCAAATTGCTTGCGAGTAAACGGTGATGAATCTCAAGCCAACGCAACATCTGGCAGCTTGTTTATGGCTAATTCAGTAGTGGCCTGTCAGGCAGACAACAACTTTGATAGTGATTTCAGTAGAGACTGGTTTACAGCAGATACCACTAATAGTATCTCGACTGTTGTTGCTCTGAGCTTAGCGGCTAATGGTTATCAGCCAGAAGCGGGTTCTACCTTGTTAGGTGCTGGTGCAGATCCTTCAGCAGTCGACACCTTCTTTGACAGTGTTGATTACATTGGCGCAATGGACGAAAGCATCGATTGGACAGCTGGATGGGTAACGGTAGGTCTTGATGACTAAGCAAAGTTAAGTCTAGTATTTAGTGATGTACAAGTAAGGCGCTGCACAGCGCCTTACTTGTACTTGTAGATTACCTATTGTATGCACGTTTTTATCGGAGTTTTATTATCATGATGTCTAAACATGATTTATTGCCAGCCAAATCAAAATTGTTCTTGGCAATGTTATCAGTACTGTCTATTGCGACATTTGTTCCAGCAACGTCTTATGCGCAGGAAGAAGATGTACTGGATGAGGTAGTCACTACAGGTTCGCGATTAAAGGGCACCGCCACAGCAGTGCTAGAAGAACGCAAAAATCAAGCTTTTGTGGCCGATATTTTGGGTGCTGAGCAAATCGCTAGAACCGGCGACGGTGATGCTGCCTCAGCTCTGCGCCGTGTAACAGGTTTAACCTTAGTCGATGGCAAATATATTTATGTTCGAGGTTTAGGTGAGCGTTATTCAAGTACCCAATTAAATGGCATGGGTGTGCCAAGTCCTGACCCCACACGTTCGGTTGTATCATTGGATTTATTTCCTTCAGATATTATTGAAAGCCTAAATGTACAGAAATCATTTTCACCGGATATGCCTGCGCATTTTGGTGGCGGAAACGTGGATATTCGTACTAAATCGATCCCCAGTGAATTGATATTTAAAGTGTCTGGCAGTTTAGGTACTAATACCAATAACATGGATGAAGGATTCTTTTATTCTGGCGGAGGTGGTGACTGGACTGGTCGCGATGATGGAACTAGGGCGTTGTCTAACGCCATCAATAACAACCTTGAGCAAGCCCAATCTGATGATGGTATCGAAGGCTCAGGCAGTTTTCCTCTCAACCTAGAAGATCGCAAAGCGCTTTTGGGATCAATGTTTTGGGGTATTGGTCCTGACGTAGAAAACGTTAACCCTGATATTGGTTTGGGTATGACGTTTGGCAACGTGTACGACACTGATAATGGCGAGTTTGGTTTTTTGTCAACAGTGTCTTACAACAATGCTTGGGAAGTTAACGATGAAACCACCGGCACCAGCTTAGGTACGGTTGGTTGCTCTGATTTGCCAGAAGAAAAAACTAAAAATGGTAAGTGTTTTGCTCAGAGTCTTGACGGTGTCAACACAGAACAAAATATTCGGTGGAGCGGCATGTTCAATCTCGGCTATAAATATAAAAATCACCGCTTTGATATGACCAATATCATCTTGCATGACATGCGTGACAGATTAAGGGTACGTGAGTTTGTCGATGTTAATGAAACGACCTTTGGTGTCGAAGAATATAGCCGTGTTGATATGTTATTCGAAGAACGTCGTATGACATCTAGCCAAATTAAAGGGTCTCACAACTTTCCTGAGCTTAAAAATTCATATTTTGACTGGTATTTAGGTAGCAGCAGGGCGGGTCGTTCGCAACCCGGCAGCTTGGAATTAGTGTTTCAACGTAATATTGATGATGGCGTGTTTGAATCTCAGCAGCTTCAAGATGTGTCAGCCACCAGTGTGGGGCGTCAATTTCAAGAGTTACGTGATACCTCTGAGTCATTTGGTTGGAACGCTGGTATTCCGTTATTTTTTGATGGGTTAGAATTAGAATTCAAAACGGGAGCTGACTTTTTTGAGAAAGCGCGAAGTGGGGAAAACATCTCAATCAACGTGCCTCACAGAGCGATAGCTGACGCCGCCACATTTGGTGATCGTATTGACCAAATTTTCTCAGCAGAAAACATAGCATCTGATGCCTTTTACAATAGCTCAAGCGGTGCGGGAATATTGGAATCAATCACCTCTGATGGTGATAAGTATGCAGCAGGTACAAAAATAGATGCATTTTATTTTATGGCTGATGCTTTTATCAATGACACTATCCGAATCAGTGGTGGGTTTCGTTATGAAGATTTTCGTCAGATATCGGTGCCCTTTACTGCTCACCAGAATGTGTTTTCAGTAGAAGGTGATGAATTAGCATCACTGGCGTTTCAGGAAGATGATATTTTCCCTTCCCTTGCACTGACTTATTTTGCAAATGATGAAATGCAGCTTAGATTGAATCTAAGTAAAACTGCCATAAGACCTGATCTGCGTGACATTAGCACGTCATTTTTTATCGACCCCTTGACTGAGTTTTTGGTTCGAGGCACACCTTTGTTGCAAAGCTCAAAATTAAGCAATTTGGATGCTAGGTGGGAATGGTATATGCCATCGGGAAATAACCTGTCAGTTGCCTTCTTTTATAAAGATATAGAAACACCTATCGAGTTGATTGAGTTAGGCACAGTGGGTGGTGCTGCCCCCAACTTACTGACCGCAAATGGTGAGGAAGGTGAGTTGTATGGAGTTGAGCTTGAGCTATTACATGATTTAACCTTTATCAGCAACGACCTAGACAACTTTTTCTTTACGGGTAACATAACTGTATCGAGTTCAGAAGTTACTCTTGGCGCAGTGGATGATAATGTAACTTCATTGTTTGAACAGCAAGTACTTGATGCATTAGATGCCACCAGTGCATCAAACATTGTGACTAATAATAAAAGGCGTTTAGTTGGGCACTCTGAATGGGTGGCGAATATGCAACTTGGTTGGGATTCTGAAGACGGTGAACACTCCGCGACTATTGTCTATAATGCATTTGGACCGCGCATTATTGTCCCTGGGACAAGGGGTAACCTAGATGCAGAAGAAGAAACATTTCATTCATTAGATTTGGTGTATAACTATTATCCAACCTTTGAAACAACCTTTAAGTTCAGAGTACAAAATATTCTTAATGAGGAAAGAGCTATTCTTCAAGAAAATCTGGATTTGTTCGTCGAAACACAAGGTGTAGCAGTCAACGCAAGTTTTAGTTGGCAGTTTTAGAATACTTAGGCAAAGAGCTAACGCTCTTTGCCTAAAACCTTTGCCTAAAATATTAATCTAAAATCTAAGTTTTGATTGCTTGATAATCATCACAGGATCACATCACAAGGATGAAAATATATATGGGTGTTTGAGGTGCAGCCAGAAGACCCAAGCAGAATATTGTAAATAGTCGCTATTAATAACTCGTTGAATTAGATTGTTTCATTAAATAAATCCCAATAAAAGTTATTGGTATTCTCATAAAGTTATAAATTACTGTCCTTAGTCTAATACTCATTTGTAATAAGCTCATATAAATAAGTAAACCGTTGCGTCGCTGTTATTTACTCATTCACCCCTGTAGCCCTATCAAAATCAGTAATAAACGCTGAGTAAATTAAAACTATTACTAAATCTATACTGCTTGTCATTTTAGCGTCATTTATCTGTAATATTTCTGTCACATATAGACCTTATCCTCTGCACAGTTTTTAAATAACAGCAATTTTCTGTTATCCAATTTTAGGGTTTGAGGTATGACACGACTGACTAAGTTATCTGCGGTGTTTTTAGGCATATTTATGACGGCTGGAAGCAGCTTTGCTCAAGAAGAGAAGTCTATTGAGCCGGCAGTAAAAAAAGCCAATAAAATCAATGAGTCAGCAGTAAAGTCTCAACAAAAAATAAACAACATTACAAATCAAATTGATAATAAATTCCAGCAATTTAAAGCTATCAATAAAGAAACTACAGGTTTGGATGTTTACAACGGCCAGTTGCAAAAACAAATAGATAACCAAATGCAAGAGATGGTGGAGTTAAATAATTCCATTGATGGCGTCAGTATTATCGAACGCCAAATTACTCCCCTTATGATGCGCATGATTACGGGTCTTGCACAATTTGTTGCGTTGGACGTGCCATTTCTTGCTCAAGAGAGAAATAAACGTGTTACTCAGTTACAAGGCATGATGGACAGAGCCGATATTGCACCGTCAGAAAAGTTTCGACGTGTAATGGAAGCCTATCAAGTAGAAATGGACTACGGACGCACACTTGAAGCATACAGTGGTTTGCATACGATTGATGGTCAAGAACGGGATGTGGATTTTTTACGCGTAGGTCGTACCGCACTTATTTACCAAACCCGTGATGCCAGTTTACAAGGCACGTGGAACAAACAAACCCGCAAGTGGGAAGCTTTGTCTTCAAGCTATCGTACCCAAGTCACCAAGGGCTTACGTATGGCAAAAAAACAACTCGCACCAGACCTTCTAATGCTACCCATAGCAATGACGGATTAAGGGCCTGATAGACATGAAAAACATCTTTAGAAACATATTATTAATAACGAGCCTTGGTCTTATATCTAACGTGGTTGTTGCCCAAGAAGACAAAGCATTGAATTTAGACGCATTGTTAAAGCAACTTGAACAAGGTCAGTTTGAGCAAAACAAACAAAATATTCAGCGTGAAAAAGAGTTTACTGCAAAACGTTCTGAGCAAGATAAAATGTTGGGCCAAGCGAGACAGAATCGTGATGCAGCGTTAGCTACTTCTGAAAAAATGGAAACCCAGTTCGAAGAAAACGAATTTAAATTGGCGGATTTAAATGATGCCATGAACAAACGTTTAGGTTCATTAAAAGAGTTGTTTGGTGTACTCCAACAAGTATCAGGCGATACAAAAAGTAAATTTCAAAATTCCATAATCTCTGCTCAAATCCCAGGTCGTGCTGAGTTTTTGGATAACTTAGCTCAGTCAATGGGAGCGTCATCAAAACTAGCCTCTATTGAAGAAATTGAGCGTGTCTGGTTTGAAATGCAACGTGAGATGACTGAATCAGGAAAAGTGACTACATTCACTGCCGACGTCATCGAAGCCGGTGGCGAAAAAGTCAGTAAAGAAGTATTGCGCGTTGGACCTTTTGCCTTGGCTGCTGATGGTAAATATTTGGATTACAATGGCACAACTGGATCCGTTGCTGAACTTGTGCGTCAGCCTGCAGGTCGTTATGGAAATAGTGCCGCTTCTCTTCAGCAATCATCAGGTGATTTAGTAGAGTTTGGTTTAGACCCAACAGGCGGTTCAATTCTTAAACTATTAGTGCAAGCTCCCAGCTTGAAAGAACGTGTAGAGCAAGGCGGAACCGTAGGTTACATTATTTTAGCGGTTGGCTTTGTTGGTTTATTGATTGCTGTTTGGCGTTTCGTTGCCTTGTTTATTGAAGGTGCTAAAGTTGATCGCCAGCTAAAGTCTGCCACGTTTAAAGATAACAACTCTCTTGGCCGTGTAATGAAGGCGAAAGATGACTACCCACAAGCAGATGTTGAGGCCCTAGAGCTGCATCTTACCGAAGCTATCTTAGGTGAAGTGCCTAAGTTAGGAAGGTCGCTGAGTATTATTAAAGTGATATCGGTAGTCGCACCTTTGATGGGACTACTAGGAACTGTTTCGGGCATGATAAACACTTTCCAAGCAATCACATTGTTTGGTACGGGTGACCCTAAATTAATGGCTGGTGGTATCTCCACCGCATTGGTGACCACAGTATTAGGTCTGGTTGTGGCTATCCCTATGACGTTGTTATACGCCATATTGAACACGCGTAGTAAAAGCATCGTTTATATATTGCAAGAGCAAGCTGCTGGTGTCATCGCGGAGCGTGCTGAAGCACACAGCGCCGCGGCCACTAGCGCTGCGACCACTAACAGCGGCAAAGCTTAATTCACCATGATTGAAATTCTCGAAACCATTCGCGACTTTACTGAAACCGGTGGGCAAGTCCTACTGATTATTGGTGGTTTAATTTTTGTTATGTGGTTAATGATTTTAGAGCGTGCCATGTATGTTTTTGTCACGCACAAACAATATAAAAAAGCAGTGATTGTTAAGTGGAAGGCACGACAGGAGCGTTCGTCTTGGAACGCCGAGCAAATTCGTCAAGCAATGATTTCTCGTGTTGCCCTAAAGCTCAGCACAGGTGTACCGATTATCCAATCTCTAGTGGCATTATGTCCACTGTTGGGCTTGATGGGTACCGTTACCGGCATGATTGAAGTTTTTGATGTGATGGCGATTTCAGGCTCAGGCAATGCACGCTCCATGGCGTCTGGTGTATCTAAAGCCACTATCCCAACCATGGCTGGTATGGTTGGTGCTTTGTCGGGTGTTTTTGCATCAACATGGTTGGCAAGAACGGCAAAAAAAGAGAGAGCGAGCCTAGAAGACACGTTGCGTATGGAACGTAAAATTTAGCCCAATGTATCCAATGTATCCAATGTATCCAATGTTCCTTGTGTTACCCCACATGGTAAGTAAATAGAGGTTGATATGAAACAGCATTTCCAAAATTTGATGGATGAAGAAGAAGCCACAATCGATATGACACCTATGCTTGATGTTGTGTTTATTATGTTGATTTTCTTCATTGTGACCGCTTCTTTTGTAAAAGAAGCAGGTATTGATGTCAATCGCCCTGAAGCTGCTACCGCGGTTAAAAAAGACCGTGCCAATATTTTGGTGGCTATTAGTGCCAAAGGTGATATTTGGATAAATAAACGTAAAGTTGATGTTAGGGCAGTACAAGCCAACATCGAACGTTTATATGCTGAAAATCCACAAGGTACTGTGGTCATTCAGGCGGATAGAAAGTCCACTACCGACGTGTTAATTAAAGTAATGGATGCATCTCGGGCAGCAGGCATAGCAGATGTGTCTATCGCTGCGCAGGAGCCATAACAGTCCATGTTCAATACTATGCCGCAGACTTTATCAAGACTAATTATAGCCATTTTATTGGCGGCAGTTGTCACCTTAGGATTGTTCTTTTTGATGCAGTCGTTAATTCAAAGTGGTGGTAGCGCCTTAACCGATGCGCCTAAAGGTAGTGTCCTAGATTTTGTTCGAGTAAAAAAAGAAGAAGCAGCACAAAAGAAAGACCGGAAACCTAAGAAGCCACCTAAGCCAAAAGAGCCGCCACCAGATATGGCTCCTCCGCAAATGGATGCGCCTAGTCCAGAAAACGCGACAAGCGGTATGGATTTTGGCGCAGATGTGGCCGCGGATATATCGTTAGACGGTGGATTGGCTTTGGAATCCGGTGATGGAGAGTTTTTACCCATAGTGCGTGTTTCGGCTGTTTACCCAAGAAGGGCATTACAGCGTGGTATTGAAGGTTATGTGGATGTGGAATTCACTGTTACCAAGTTAGGCTCAGTGGCCAACCCTCAAGTGATACAGGCGTCGCCTGAAGGCATTTTTGATCAATCGGCGTTAGATGCCACTTTAAAATATAAATACAAACCGCGCGTCGTTAATGGCGAACCCATGGAAGTATCTGGGGTTGAAGTGCGGGTTAAATTCGAAATTGGGGGTTAGTAATGAATACATTAATACTTAAATTAGTTGCACCAGTTTTAATCACGGGTGTTTTATTTTCTGGGATGCAGGTAAGCGTCGTTAATGCACAAGAAGCAAACGTAGAACGTAAAACCAAACGTGTCCCTACTTTACGCTCAAAAGTTTACGATCAGTTATCTCGTGCTCAAGGTTTGGCTGATGCTGATAATCAAGTAGAAGCGTTTGATGTATTAGACAAAGTCAAGTCGAAAGTTAGTTCAATGAACAGCTATGAACAAGCTATGATGTATAATTTTTATGCGTTTATTCATTATGAAGCTGAAAACTACGATCAGGCAATTGAAGCATTTGAAAACGCCGTGCAACAGCAGCCCATTCCAGAATCATTTGAACAAGCCACTCTAATTAGTCTTGCTCAACTTTATATGATGCGTGGCAGCTATGATAAAACCATTGCAAAAATCGAGGAATGGGAAGTCATCCAGAAACACCTTTATCCTTCTAAAGACATCCCCCCTAAGAATTTGGTATTAAAAGCACAAGCTATGTATCAAAAGCAAGATTATGCTGCAGCATCTAACTACATCAATGCTGCGGTATTACAAATTGAAACTAACGACTTAGGTTTCCAAGTAGATGAGCAGTGGTATGTGTTGCAAAGAGCGGTATATTTCGAACTTAAGCAACCTGAAAATGTAAAAAATGTACTTCTTAAATTAGTAAAAAAATTCGAAGCGCCTAAATATTGGCTACAACTTGCTGGAATGTACGGCGAGCTTGAACAAGAAGAAAAACAACTGGCTGTGATGGAAATTGCTGAGCAGAAAAGTTTTGTAGCCACTGGCTCAGATATGTTTAATCTGGCACAACTTTATTATTATCACCAAATGCCATATAAAGCCGCCGCCGTTATGCAAAGAGCTATTGATGCAGGTAAATTGGCTGAAGATGAGCGTAACTTAACGTTTTTAGCGCAGTCTTGGAACTCGGCCAAAGAAACAGAAAAATCTATTCCTGTGATGCTTGCGGCTGCTAAATTATCTGAGACAGGTGAACTATATGCTCAGCTTGGTCAAATGTATCTAAGCATGGACAATTGGGAGCAGGCCATCACAGTTTCACAGCAAGCTATAGAAAAAGGTGGCTTGCGTAATGAAGGTATGTCCCATCTTGTTATCGGTATGGCACAATTTAATGTAGGCGAATATAACGAAGCTTTAAATCAACTAGCCAAGGCACAAGAATATGATGGTAGCCGAGGCATGGCCAAGCAATGGTCAAAATTTGTTGAAGGCGAAAGAAAACAATATGCTAATTTTGCTTCAGTGGGCAGTTAGATAGTTAGTCTTAATTTTCTCAAAAGCGCCATTAAGGCGCTTTTTTTATCAGTAAATATAATCTATTATAGCCATATTAATCGTTTTTATAGATGATCTCTTGTGAAATGGCCCAATCTTAAACATCTCCACTACTTAGTTGTTTTACATAAAGAACAACATTTTCATCGAGCGGCAAAACATTGTAATGTCAGTCAGTCTACATTAAGCACCGCTATTCAGAATCTCGAGGAGCAGTTCGGGTCCCAGCTGTTAGAGCGAGATCATAAAACTTTTGTGTTTACCCCATTTGGCTTAGAACTAGTTGTCCGAAGCAAGGCATTGTTAACAGATGCACACGAATTGGTCGACTTTGCACAAAGCGCAGGGGATTGGCAAGGAGGAAAACTCAAAATAGGGGTTATTCCTACTATCGCACCTTTTATTTTTGAAGGCTTGATTGAAAAAGTTAAGGAACATCTGCCTGACATTACTCTGCAGTTACAAGAAGACACTACAGCTAACTTGTTAACTCAGTTAAATGAAGGTAGCTTAGATTTACTTATTTTAGCCTTACCGATGGATACGCCAGGTTGCAAAAAGTTGGTCTTAGGTCATGATCCCTTTCATTTGATTGCCCATAGTGATTTGGTAAAAACGTTACCTGTGCCGCTGGATGTGTCGGATTTGCCTAAAGAAAGTATCTTTTTACTACATCAAGAACATTGTATGACGGGGCATGCGGTTAGCGCTTGTGGTTTAAAACATAAGGAGCAAGTGAGTTCTTTGGCGGCCACTAGTTTGTATACCTTAGTGCAACTTGCTAACAGCAAACTGGGTTTCACTTTTATGCCTGAGTTGGCTATTCAAAATCACATATTAAGCACCTCCCAGTTAGTCTCAATGCCTGCCGAAGATATGGCTTATCGCGAAATTGGTATGGTTTGGCGCAATGGTACAACACGAGTCAGACTGTTTCGTCATTTGGCTGAATTAGTCTCTCCATTGATACCAATCCCTACATTGGCTCGCTAATTTCAATATTTTTTATAAAAACCGTCTAAAAGAATATTCAAAAGAACATTCTGAAAAAAAACTGTTTTATTTGTCCCTCGATTTTAATTATGAAAGGGGCCCCCCTGCAGGAAACTAAAAATAGTGTTTGAGAAGACCTTCGAATAATTTATTTCGAAAGCGTTACAAGGTAATAAAAAAATCTGGCTGTACTTGCTTAAGATTAGATTAGACCTGCCTACTTTAAACAAATAATAGTGACTTGCATACTGGTTCGACGATAAGTTGACTGACCAGTAACTCTATGAGTTTGAGCAACATTGCGTAAACGATGAGTTAGAGGCTGAACATAACGTGCAAATGCCCAAGCGTCCAGCGGTTAAGAAAAGTCTAGATAGGGGGAGCATTGGCATTATTTGAAGATACAATAGGCGACATGGTAATTAACTGCAGTGCTGCACTTCGTTCTTTATTCAATAATAATAATACTGTTCTATTATCTGACTTTGTTGATGCAAATGAAAACTTTGCTATGGGATCTAATGGCAAAGTGTATGTGTTCAAACATAAATATGTAAAAGCTTGTTTTACCGGTAAATCGAATAAAAATATGTTGTTAACGCAAGCTATGATCTTTTTTTTTAAAATACGTTGTAAAATTTATTAAGGTTAAAAGTCAGCATCAAGCTGACTTCTTTATAACAAACCGATAAACTAAGAATATCTCTGCTGCATATCCTTATTTTTATGTGGCCTAATATGCTTTAGTTAGGACTTTACATGACAGCTTCTGTAGTGATTAGCGGTGCCGGTTTATGGAAACCCGCTTACAGTATTAGCAATGAAGAGCTAGTCCTTGCATACAACGCTTATGCCGAGCAGTTTAATCAACAAAATATAAAAGCAATTGAACAAGGTGAACTTGAATCTAAACCACTTTCAAGCGCTGAATTTATTGAAAAAGCCTCTGGTATCAAGAGTCGTTACGTCTATGTTAAAGAGGGTATTTTAGACATCGATAGAATGCGTCCGATTATTCCTGAGCGCTCTGAAGGTGAATTATCTGATCAAGCCGAAATGGCAATTTATGCAGCTAAAGACGCGTTAAAAGCGGCAAATAAAACTGCTGAAGACATTGATGTCGTGATTGTATCCTGTGCTTACACGCAGCGCTCTTACCCTGCTCTTGCAATTGAAGTACAAGATGCTTTGGGTATCAAAGGATTTGCTTTTGATATGCTTGTGGCTTGTTCCGCGGCTACATTTGCTCTACATCGTGCCTACGAGATGATTGCTGCCGGCACCGCTAGGGCTGTATTAGTGATTAATCCAGAATTGACCTCGCCGCAAGTTAATTATTGTGACCGTGATAGTCATTTTATCTTTGGTGATGTGGCGACTGCTATGTTAGTTGAAAGTAGTGATACTGCAGATTCAGAACATGTTTATGAAATCATGAGCACGAAAGCTGTTACCCAATACTCAAACAATATTCGCTCAAACTTTGGTTATGTTAGCCGTGCCAATGACGTTGACCCCTTTGCTGAGGATAAGCTCTTTCATCAAGAGGGACGCAAGGTCTTTAAAGAAGTCTGCCCTATGGCTGTGGAGCATATTTCTGAACATTTAGCTCGTCATCAGCTTGGTTCTGAAGATGTTTCAAGGTGGTGGTTACATCAAGCCAACATTAATATGAATACTCTGATCAGTCGTAAATTACTCGACAGACAACCCACCTTAGATGAAGCACCAATAGTATTAGATACCTTCGCTAATACCGCTTCTGCGGGCTCAATTATCGCTTTTTATCAGTATCACAAGGATTTGAAATCGGGTGACATTGGTTTGCTCTGTTCATTTGGGGCAGGATATTCTATAGGCAGCTTAGTATTAAAAAAATTGTGAAGGATAGCTTATTATGATCGCAACTGTTGGTTATGCAATCAGTGCTGTTGGGTACGCCTTTTTATTACTGCTGTTGTTGACGGTTCGCAAATCCGGATTAGCAAAATATCTTTTAATTCTTGCAACAGGTGCGACATGTTTATGGTCTATCGCCCCGTTCATTTTTTCCCCTTTATCTGTCGAAAGGTTGTTGCTTTTCGACAATATTAAAAATTTGTTTTGGCTACTTTTTTTAGCTTCATGCTTAAAAGATAACTTTACTAATATTATTGAAGTATTAAGTCGAAAAGAGACTTGGTTGATTTTGGTTTTGCCCATTACTGCGATTGCTCTGCCTTACTTAGGCGTTGATGAGAAATCATGGAAGTTTCTTATCCAGACTGTACTCGCATTACAAGTACTTGTATTGCTTGAGATCATATATCGTCAGGCTGGCGATAATAGGTGGGCATTAAAACCATTAATCGTATTTTTGTCGGTCACCAGTGTTTTTGAATTTGTTACTTTCGCTAATGCTTTGATGGTGGATCAAATTCAAATTAATTATATCGCTGCTAGAGGCTACATCTATTCAGCTCTTATCCCTTTTTTGGTGGTGGCTATTACGCGAGTCAAAAATTGGGGAGTGGATATATATATATCCAGAGAAATAGTGATGCATAGTACTTTGTTAATGGTAGCAGGTGGCTATTTATTTATTATGGCCATGCTCGGTTACGTTGTTAAGTATTTCGGTGGAGAATGGGGAGGAACCATTCAAATTGTATTGATTGCCCTATCTTTAGCTTTGCTAGTGATATTATTTCTTTCTTTGAGCTTTAGGACAAAAGTAAAAGTGTTTATTACTAAACACTTTTTTGCCAATCAATTTGACTACCGACATGAATGGGTAAAACTAACTCATTGCTTAAACACCAAAGAATCAGATGGAAATGTTTATGCAACCGCCTTGCGAGGCTTAACACAGGCAATTGATTATCAGACTGGGTGTTTTATCCAAGCACAAAACGGTGAACTGAATATATTAGCAAATATTGAAAAGCCTGAATTAAACGAAGATGAACTGACAGTATTGTCGGAATTCGTCAAATTTTTCAAATTAAAAAAGTGGATAATCGATATTGAAGAACTTAGAACACAACCCCACGTCTATGAAGATCTAAAGGTCAATCACGGTCTCTTAAACGGTTTATCTTTCCAGCTGGTTATCCCTATTTATAATGATGAAAATTTTTGGGGTCTGGCGGTTATGCAAGGTTCAGATAACACCAGTAAGAGGCTTAATTGGGAGTTAAGAGATTATTTATCAGCGGTGAACGCACAAATTTCGAATTTTTTGTTCCATCATCAAGCTGCGCAAGAACTCGCTGAAAATGCTCAATTTGCTGCTTTTACCCGCATGTCTGCATTTATTGTGCACGATTTAAAAAACGTATTAGCACAAATTGATCTAATACTGAGTAATGCAGAGCATCATAAAGATAACCCTGAGTTTATTGACGACACTTTCGAAACCTTGCAGCATACTAAGGCCCGAATGG
This sequence comes from Paraglaciecola sp., assembly GCA_034111145.1. Lineage (GTDB taxonomy): Bacteria > Pseudomonadota > Gammaproteobacteria > Enterobacterales > Alteromonadaceae > Paraglaciecola. The sequence continues at coordinate 8,586 of JAWUXU010000091.1, read as the reverse complement.
ATAAAATGCTCTATCAACTGACTCAAAAAAATGTATCACAAGATGGCTCCGATAGTTTAGTTACGTTGTCTGAGTGTGTGAAACAAGTTGTTGAACAAAGATGTGCATCTTTTTTACCAGCACCAAGTGTGATGGTCAGTAGTGAAACACCTGTGGTTTTAGAAAAAGATAAACTATGTAACGTTATTTATCATCTAGTGAGTAATGCACAACAAGCAACCAGCGAAGATGGAAACGTTGATATCGTAGTAGAGTTATCTATCGATGAAAAATATATGTTAATTAATATTATGGACACTGGCTCTGGTATGAGCGAAAGTTTTATTCGCGAACGATTGTTCAAGCCTTTTGATACAACTAAAGGCAATGCCGGGATGGGCATAGGCGCATTTGATGCAAAGGCGTATTTAGAAAAAATAGGTGGCCAACTGTTGGTAAAAAGTGAACTCCAACAAGGTACAAGTTTTACATTACGAATTCCAACCAACTAAGATAATTCGAAGGATTTTGAAACATGGATAAGATTTTGGTCGTCGATGACGACTTAGGGATACAGAAACAATTAAAGTGGAGCTTTTCAGGATACGACGTTGTTTTTGCTGAAGATCGTGCCTCGGCTATTGCACAATTACGTCGTTTTGAACCTAAAGTGGTTACGCTGGATTTAGGCTTACCGCCTGATCCAAGTAATGGAACTGAAGGCTTAGCTACATTAGAAGAAATATTAGCACTTGCCCCACAAACAAAAGTGATAGTTGTTACGGGCAATAACGATAAGAAAAATGCCTTAAAAGCAGTGGACTTTGGTGCTTATGATTTTTATCAAAAACCAATCGACTCAGACACGATTCAAATTTTAGTCAGCCGCGCTATCAACCTTTTTAATTTAGAGATGGAAAACCGCCATTTGGCAGAAGTGGCACCTTCTATGGACAAGATAATTGGCCAAAGCGAAGGACTCTTGATTGCCAGTAGAAAAGCAGAGCGCATTGCGCTAACTGATATCAGTACCTTATTACTTGGTGAAAGTGGTACAGGCAAAGAAGTGTTTGCCCGCAGTATTCATGAGCATAGTTTACGAAGAGATAAGGCTTTTGTTGCTATAAATTGTGCTTCAATCCCAGAAAATTTATTAGAAAGTGAGCTTTTTGGTTATGAAAAAGGTGCGTTTACAGGGGCTAATAAAACTACTCCTGGCAAGATTGAAACGGCTCAAAACGGCACTTTGTTTTTAGATGAAATTGGCGATATGCCTATAGGTTTACAAGCTAAAATGCTGCGTTTTTTACAAGAGCGTGTCATTGAACGAGTGGGGGGACGATCTGAAATACCGGTTAATATTCGGGTGATTTGTGCCACACATAGAGATATTCCGTCTATGGTGGCAGATCAAACTTTTCGTGAAGATTTGTTCTATCGAGTGGGAGAAATCAGTATCGTTATTCCACCCCTTAGAGAGCGTGATAATGATGTAGTGTTATTGGCCAAAACCTTTTTGGCACAATACAATGAGGAATTTAAAACCAAGCTAAAAGGTTTCAGTGACTCTGCTATAAAAGCCATGAAACAACATAAGTGGCCTGGCAACATTCGTGAACTTCAAAATAAACTAAAGTCAGCGGTCATAATGGCTGAGGGCAGCCATATTCAAGCTGAAGATTTGGGGCTGTTGTTACGAGATGATGGACCCAGTATCGTCACTCTTAATTTACGAGAAGTCAGAGAAAATGCCGAAAGCAAGGCAATACGTAATGCTTTTTTGGTGGCAGAACATAACATGTCAAAAACAGCTGAACTTTTAGGCATAACTCGGCCTACCTTGTATTCTCTCATTGACAAATATCATCTAGACGATATTAAAACAGGTGGATAGCCGAATTAAACTTACCGAGTTGATTTTATAGTGTTGATAAATGATATTGTTAAGTCTGCATTGGCTTTTATTATTCTTATTTTGTTTTGGTTCTTAGGATATGGGTTAAGTCATTATGTTGCTTTGCCAAGTGCTTTATTGGGCTTATTGTTATTATTAGTTGCGCTAATTTTTTTAGGGCGCATACCCAAAGCTTTAGAGGATATGGGGCAATTTTGCTTAAGGCATTTATCTTTATTTTTTATTCCTCCCTTGGTGGCCGCGTGGTTTTATACAGAGCAACTGGGTGACAAATTATGGGTGTTTTTTTTCGCTGTTATGCTCAGCACTTTTGTTAGCTTATTCCTGACATCTTGGCTAGGGCAGCGATTTTTTGGGGATCCGAATCAATCCGTCAGTCAGGATGACGAAGGCTCATAAAATGGACTGGCAATCAATTAAACAGCTTGTTTCCCTAGATCAACTCATGTGGATAACAATTACTTTAGTTGTGTATGTGTTAGCTGTGTGGATTTTTAAATTTTTTGCTCACAACATATTATTTCATCCAATAATAGTAGGTGCTATTTTGATCGGCTGCATAGGTGGCGTCAGTGCTAAATCTATGCAAGATTACCAACTTTATGTTAGTCCAATAAGTTGGATGCTTGGACCCGTAACTGTAGCATTGGCAATACCATTGTATCGGCAAATTAGACTCATATATGCTGCTGGCAGCAAAGGCATGTTGGTGATTATTTTAGGCGGAAGTATTGCTCCTTTAATCGCAATTGGCTGGTTAGGCTTATTTGATTTTTCAGACTCAGTTAGATTGTCGGTATTGACCAAGTCTATTACTACACCATTGGCAGTGGATACAACTAAGATTATTGGTGGGTTACCCGAGCTTGCCGCTGCAGTTGTTGTGATCACGGGCATATTGGGCGTGATGTTTAGCCAAATCATTTTTAAGCTTACTCGCTGCCATGACTTGCGGGCTCAAGGTTTAGCTTTAGGTACTGTTTCACATGCCATTGGCACTGCCAGAGCCCATCAGTTAGGCGCAAACGCGGGGGCCTTTGCGACTATGGCATTATGCGTTAATGGAATACTAACAGCTATTGTTCTTCCGGTTGTATTTATGTTGTTTGATTGAACCTACCCATTTATGCCGATTGATATACTCTACCAATTTATGGGGTGCGACTGGTACAGTAACTGCATAGGTTTATCTAATATATTGCCTTAGAAGATAAATGATTGTTAACTACAATGACTTTCCACCATCGCTTTTTGATTATTCTTTGTTTTGCCGCTTTTTTAGTGGGGTGTTCGAGAGATTCTCTCGACAGTGACACTGACACGCCTAACCCTAACGTACTAGTTAATGCCGGTGCAGACCAATCCGTTGATGAACAAACTACCGTCATCTTGAGCGCGCAAGCTAACGGTCAGACAGAAGCTTTGACCTATACATGGACAGCAACGCCAAACATAACTATTACTCAAGATGATGCAAATTTAGGCTCCGCAATTTTTACAGCCCCTGTTGTTACTTCAACAGTCAGTTACACTTTTACTGTTGAAGTGACGGATGCAGAAGGCAACACCGGCAGCGACTCAGTGTTATATCAAATTAACCCCGTGAATTTTTCTCCAAGCGCTGTTATACAAATAAGCCAATTCGTTGGGCTAGCAACCAATCAGTTCCCTGCTGGTTACGAAGTCACACTAGATGCCACAACAAGTTCAGATACGGATAGCCCAGACGCAGACAATCCCATTGCGGCATATTCATGGCAACAAACTGCCGGAGAACCGGTATTAAATGGCATCAGTTTACAAGGTACCAGCTTAGCTTTTTTTACTCCTGTACTCACCGCCACCAATTCAGTCTCAATAACCTTGACTGTTATCGACCAAGAGGGGGCGGAAGACGCTGAAACTGTTACTTTGAATATCCAAAGTTCTGCCGATACTTTACCTGTGGTGGATGCCGGTATCAGTCATCAAGTTTTTCCTGGGGAAAGTATTAACTTAAATGGTATCGCAAGCACCACAGTAGCGGCGTCTGAGCCTCTAGTATTTAAATGGTTTAATGACTCTGAAAAAGATCCACAAATTGATAGCCTCAATGCATTGCAAACGGTCGCCATCGCGCCAGCAGTGACCGACACTGAAACCGTTACTTTTACTTTGCGAGTAGAAGACGCTCAAGGAAATACAGTTGACGATAGCCTTACTGTCACCATCAAACCACTTCCGATACAACCACTTAATGACACTGGGGTTATTTTACAAGCAACCGATTCACAAATTTTCAGCGGTTATCAAGGCGACTATCCTGGCCAAGATGGTCAACGCGGCCAAGATATTATCCACGCTAACGGTCTGTCTGAAAAAGCTGGCAGGGGTGCGCAAGGTTTTGACTTTACTCGATTAGATGATATTGGAGATGAAGCAGATGATGAAACTTCTTCTTGGAGTTGCGTGCGAGATAACATCACCGGTTTAATTTGGGAGACCAAAACAGATGTTCTCACCACGACATTGCACAGTAATAATTACAGCTACTCTTGGTATCAAAGTAACGAAGACGACGGCTTTGATGGTGATGAAAGTGGCGATGCGGCAAGCTGTTCACTTCTGAATTGCAACACAGAAGGCTTTATAGCCGAGGTTAATTCGCAAGGTTTATGTAATTTTAGGGATTGGCGCTTGCCCACACATAACGAGTTGTTATCTATATTGCACTTTGGTCAAACCGTTGCACCTATGATTGACACCACTTATTTCCCCAATACTACTGATTTATCAGCAGCCCCCGTTTGGTATTGGACGCAAGACTCAAGTGCCGATGGTTTTACAAATGGACAGGCGCAAAATGCATGGGCGATTGATTTTGCTTCGGGCAATGATAACTTTTTAAATAAATCAACTGCGGGCAGAGTTAGACTTGTAAGGGCAGGGCGATAATATGAGGACGATTGTATGAGAGCATTGTGTCTTTTTTGCTTTTTTGTATCTTATTTGGCTACAAGCCAAATATGTTTGCCAGACTTTGATGCAGACTTAAACATAGATGAGTTTGCGGATAATAGTGACGGTACAGCTACTGATGTCTCACTGGGCTTAGTATGGATGCGCTGTAGTCTTGGTCAAACATGGGTAGATGAAACGTGTACTGGTGATGCTAGTGAACTAACCTGGCAACAAGCGTTACAATTAGCGCATGGCTACGAATACGCCGAACAAGTGGGTTGGCGTGTGCCAAATATGAAAGAGTTGGCAAGTTTAACCGAGCGAAGTTGCGTGCGCCCAGCCATCAACGAATTTTTTTTCCCTAATACTTCCTCTGACGGATATTGGACATCCACACCCTCTGTTATTGATCCTGATCGAGCATGGGTGATCGCGTTCTTTAATAGCAGTAACTCTCTCAAGGATAAAAAGTTATTTGTTTTTACTCGTCTGGTGCGAACTGCAGACTAACCTGAGTTTTGTCTGTCCTGTCTGATCTAATATTGCTTTTATTTTGTTTAAAGGCACACTAGGTTCGTATCTATTATTATCGGAATTTTATGCGTTTCTTAGTTTCTATTTTATTACTAATAAGCTCGACCGTGCATGCAGGCGCAGATTGTGAGGTATCTCTTAATTACGGGATTGTAGTAAGCGATAAACAGATCAGAGTGATTGGAGATGGTGGTCGGGCTGTATACCAAATTAACCACCCTGCACAGCTTATTGTTCTGGGTGAATGGATTGACCTAGATGAGCAACAAGAGCATGACCTTACCGCGTTGGCAAATGGTATACACAACGTTGTGCCTAAAATGATATTACTAGCAAACGAAGGTGTAGAGCTTGCTGTAGAGACCATCGAGCAGGTTTATAGCGGCTTAGTGAAAGACGATAAAAGTCAGAGAAAACTCCAAAAATCTTTGGAACGTGTGCAAATGAGTGTCAAAGAAAAATTTATCCGTGCCAATGACAATTTTTACATGGGCCCTGGTAGTCTAGAGCAAGTAAATGATTTGGTCGATCGTGAATTAGAAGAACAATTAGAAGAAGCAATGAGTACCTCTGTAGGAGGCATATTGTCGGCTATCAGCGGACTTGTGGCTAGTGGAGAGGGAAGCGAAGAAAAAATTGCTGCCATATCTAAACAGTTAGATAGTATCGGCGAAGAAATTGGTCAAACCGTAGGACCAAAAGCTGAAACCTTAAAGCATAAAGCCAAATGGTTTTGTAATAGATTTAAAGAATTAGATAAAGCTGAAGATAGACTCAGAGCATCCATTAAAGAGTTACAGTCATACAATGTATTATTAACGGGTACAAATGCTTATCTTGATGAGTAGGCTATTTCACTGATAGAGTTTATTCATAGCAATAGTAGATCAGACTTTATCTGGCAGTCTGCGTCTGTATCGTGCCATTTTCGGGCATAAATTGAATTGATTACGACCTCATTAAATCCAAGATTCCATTAGTTTAAACGTTGGTTTTCCATTGTGATTTCAGTGTTCTCCTTAAGTGGCTGTCCTTGAAAGTATTTATCGCTGTTCTTGTTTCGGCCGTTTATTTTGGCACCAGTGACGAGTTAATTGAAAATAAAGCTATTGAACTTAGACCAGTGATTTCTTCAAATGAGCCTGACGCCAATGCGGATGCCGTATTTCAAGGAGACTCTTCAACCAGTGATAAAACACAGAGTTTGATTGTAAGCAATAGTCAAGAGGAAGAGCATTTACTTAGCGTGCAACACTTGCTGAACAAAGGGCTGGATTTATCGCCATTTGATGAATACGAGATTTTACTGCTGCGTAAATACAACAACAATGATAAGGAAGTGCCGAATGAAGATATACCCGTTTGGTTTAAGATGTTTACACAGATTGTTTTTCTACAAGGTGGTGAGAAGAACCCTCAGAGCATGCTGTCCGAAAAAGTAGACAATAATTGGGTTGGTGCTAATGCTTATAATCAGGATATTCAGCACTGGGAAAATATTTCTGCCGAGGGAGATGTGATAGCTACTGGCGCACTAGCAGCTTTTTATCGAGATGCCAAGAAGTTCTCGAAAGCTGAGGATTATTACCAAAAGTTAATTGTAAATGTTACTAACTGATTTAAACGATATATTTAACTAAAAAGGAAATTTCTAGTTGTTAATAGATTCCATTTTAACTGTTAGCCTGCGGAGTCAGAGCCGATGAAAGGGCAAGCCAATGTCTACTGAAAATTCCATATGCGGCTGCTAAAATTGGCTAAATCATCAGAGGTGGTACTACACAAACTTAAACCATCATTTCCAGCAAGGTATTTAAATAACGTCTACCTAAAGGCGTGACTTGCCATTCATCATCTGACTCAACTAATAACCCACGAGTTAATGCAATTTGCAGGTTTTGTTGGGTTTTTGTATCTAGGGGCAAACCAGTAAAGTCTGAATAATCTGACTTAGGGCAGGGTTCTAATAAACGAAAACGATTCATAAAAAACTCAAAGGGTAAGTCTTGCTCAGGCACGACTTTTTTATCGCTAGTATAACTGCGGGTTAAATCCATATAACCTTTGGGGTGCTTTACCTTTACGGTACGAATTATCTGATTTTCATTGGGCAATGTAATTTTACCATGTGCGCCGCAACCGATGCCTAAATAGTCACCAAAACGCCAATAATTCAAATTATGCTGACATTGCTCCCCGGCTTGACTGTATGCGGATATCTCGTATTGTTCGAATCCTGCTTGCCTAAGTAATTCATCACCGTGTTCTTGAATATCCCATAACAGCTCATCCTCTGGCAACTTAGGCGGTTTGGAATGAAACTGAGTATTCGGTTCAATGGTTAATTGATACCAAGATAAATGCGGGGGCTGTTGCGTTATGGCCGTGTTTAAATCAAACATAGCATCTTCTAAAGATTGCTTAGGTAAGCCATGCATTAAGTCTAGGTTAAAACTATTTAGTCCTATGCTCTTGGCTAACTCTGCAGCCTTAAGTGCCTGATTTTCGTCATGAATGCGCCCTAGTGATGTCAGTTTCTCTGGCTGAAAACTTTGTACACCGATGGAAATGCGCGTAATGCCTGCTTTGACATAATCAGCAAACCGCTGGCTCTCTACTGTGCCGGGATTTGCCTCCATAGTGATTTCAGCATCAGCTAACAAATTCACTCGTTGTTTCACTCCGTCTAAAAGAGTGTGAATGGCTTGTGCCGAAAACAAACTCGGTGTGCCACCACCAATAAAAATACTATGAATGGCTCTGTCGCCTACCAATTTAGCATCTTCAGCTAAATCATCTAATAAGTGACTGACATATTCAGACTCTGGTAACACCTGCCCTTTTTGTCCATGGGAATTAAAATCGCAATAAGGACACTTTTGTACACACCAAGGGATATGGATATATAACGAAAGAGGCGGCAGTTTTAAGGTAATTGGTTGTGACAAGTATCTAACCTATTTGATTTTGTAATTGGGCTAACAGCAGCTTTAAGGCTTTACCACGATGACTTAAGGCGTTTTTTTGTTGAGACGACAATTGGGCAGAACTAGAGTTTAGTTGATTGACCCAAAATATAGGATCGTAACCAAAGCCATTAGCACCTTGTTGCTCAGTCATGATCTCACCGCACCATTCACCTTGGCAAATAATAGGCGACGGATCATCAGCGTGACGCATATACACCAAGACACATAAAAACTTGGCTTGGCGTTTAT
>JAWUXU010000090.1:0-35406 GCA_034111145.1 Paraglaciecola sp. | reverse complement strand
CTCTTTTGTCTTATCAGGCACATCGAATCGGTCTTTAATCTCTTTGGCCTCAACAGGCATATCCATACCTGACAATGGGTTGCTGAACATTTTCGGCACAACATGGCTGTAGTGTTGTTCAATCATTTGGATACTGGTGCCGCACTGTCTAGCCAGCACGTCTATAGACACACTTTGCGCCATTAATTCCCAGGTAATATAGGTGGGACGAAGGGAATAGAGTGTGCGAGTGCCACTTGGAGACTCTTTCATATCGCATTCTTTGAGAAGCAGAGAAAAGGTCGGTACGAGTTCGTTTGTTGTATCGCCGTTTGGTAGTCGAAACAATAAGTCTGTCGCTTTGCGGTTCTTGTGTCTTAGTGTCAGAAGTTGAATAACATCAAATATACCTTGCTTACAAACGACTTGGCGCGTTCCAGTATGTTTGGTTGTTTTTCCTTTTCTAACGGTGATGAAAAACCGGCTCTTGTGATCGTGTGACTCAACTTGAATATCTCCCCAAGTTAGGTGGTCTAGTTCGGTTCCCGGTCTTAGTCCAGAGTTGATAGCAAATTCCATGTAACAAAACAGTAGCTGTCTAATGTCTGCGGTAACTTGCTTTCTGCTGTTCTTCATCATTTCAGCGTTGCTAAATACTAAGCGTTCATATTCATCCGGCGTGAATGATGCTCGTCTAGTACCTTGGACGCCTTTGTTTGAAAGAACAGGCACTTGTATAGGCAACATCCATTGATTTTCTATCGCTTGTTTGAAGACCATCTGCATTGACGCGTTGTGAGTCAGAATGGTTGACTTGGTCAGCTCCCTTTTAGCTTGTTGTGTACGCCAGACATCAAACTCTCTAAGCTTTTGATGGTCAATGGAGGTGATGTAAATGCGGTCGAAAAAAGCAACATGGTATCTTTTTAAGACATGAATATATTCTCGGTAGCTCGCTATTCCACCACCATTAGTCAATTCGAGCTCCATACAGGCAATAGCTTTTTCGGCGACATCTCGGAAACGCTTACTTTTTGTCAGCGTTCCTGTCTCAGCTTTGATTTTCCATTCCATACGCAGCAACTGCGCTTTGGCAATGGCTTGGTCTTTTTCAACTTCTTTGGTCGATTTGCAATACCATTTACCAAACAATTGAAATCGTGCGTACCACTTCTTGCTGTTATCCTGAAGATAAATGTATAGCGCGTCATCAATGCTATGTCTGTCGATTTGTGTACTCAATTACGATCCTTGCAAAGAAAGTATTTAGTGTCTACTTTTGATTGTAACTGATTTGAATTTAATCGCTATCGTTTTAGAAACTGTACGTAGATTTGGCCATGGTAATGACTGCTAATTTTGACTATTGGTGACTGGCGTCATGCAAAGAATTTGCAACGTGTCTTTTTGTTGCTTTATCTCGTTGATATATATGGATATTTATAGGCACATTTTTTCAAAATTTTGTGCCATATCCTGCACTAAATCTAGGCATTGTCGTTTTGCGATGTTACCCCCCTGTATTTTGGTTAATGTGTTTTACTACATTGTCGTAAGCACAGTGGTTTACTTGCTCTGCAACCAGTAATCTGAGCCCATCCGAAAATGGGTCTTTTGTTAGGTTTAGCTCACCATCTAAGGGATATGCACTGGTTATTTTTCGCTGACTGTACCCTTTACGGATCACATTAACATCGCCAAGTAAAATCGTCAGAGTTGCCTTGGTATTGTTCCGGCAATGAGTAAGGTGCTTACCTTCTAAGTTGATAATAGTGTCTTGCTTATTTTCTTGGGAAGCCCTGACCTCAAGATGCGCCTGCAATAAACATCGAAGCAATTCGTGGCCTTCATCACGTATATATTGCTCAATAGCGCCATGCTCTTGAGCCAGTTGCGAGCCTGAACTCAAATGAGCAATCATATTATTTAGCTGCTGATTCGTATCAGAAAAGAATGAAAAATCGAGAGAATTAACGTAAGCTGGGATCATAAGACGTCTTTTGAGGTGTCTATTTTTCTTCGCAGTTAATAACTACCACAAAACGGCTTCTTTGTTATTTCATATTAAAGATAACACATTGAAATCAAGGCGACTTATTTCGGCTTTCGTCGTTACAGAGGATCTATACCCAATCGGAATGCCTAACCCCTGAAACTGAAAATATCAGGTGAACCTACGGCCATTATTATTGGTGATGGCGTAACGTATACCTAACAAAGCTTTAAAGCAGTGAAGACATAGCTTAGTAGAAGGATAAACTTTGATGCATTGCAATATTAAAAGACACACTTACTGGGGAACAATGCTTTTTGTGCTGGCCTGTTTGGGCTGGCAAAATCATACCCTTGCTAGCTCTGAATGTTTAGCCGTATTTCCAGATGGAGCATCCACCCATAGCTCTAGTGGGATTATATCTTTTGGGAGCAATTCCCAATTGTTCGGTAGCAATGACAATCAACTCGCGACGACTTCAATTAGCAAAAATGGGGCTTCATTCAATACCTGTAATACGGTGGACTGCGCCGCAACAGGAACGCCCTCAGTTACGGTCCCAACTGTTAATTTTCAAACCACGAGTAGCACGGTAGATGTGACATTAAACTCTAGGGACTCAGTAGTAATAGGAAGTGGCAGTTATTCCGGCAATGAATTTAATGACATCAATCCCAGCAGCGCTTCAAAAGCTAATATTACCTTTGCAAATACTCAAGGTGTGTATTTTGTAGATAGACTAATTTTAGGCTCTAACAATACCTTATATTTGCAAGCTGGCGCTTCATATTGGATCAATCAACTTACCATGGGAAGTCAGGCTGATATTATTGTGCAGGGCTCCGGTACTGCGTTTATTTATGTGAACCAAAATCTTAGTTTTTCCTCCCCGAGCCTCATTAATTCTCCATCGAAGAATAATAGTGGTGAGGCTAGCAAATTAGTGATGTATGCATCATCTGACGTCACCTTCAACAATAACAGTACTTATACCGGAAGTTTATATGCACAAGGTGATCTATTCCTTACTTCTTCCAGCTATGCATTTGGTAGTGTCAGTGCCGCTAATATTAATTTAGGCAGTGCGTCCACTATCACTTATCAGAACGAAGAAATTGCAGACACTGATTTTGGGGCTTTCTGCACTGATAATGTCATAGCGCCCTATCAAATAACAGGGCATAGAAAATCGATCACCGGCGATGATGATTGGAGCTGGAATGGCAGTTATATAGTCGATTGGCGAGCAGCAATGGAAGATACCAATAACTTTGGTCAAGGTGGCGTGGTTAGCCAAGCAATAACAACCATCGATTTATCAATTTTAAACGCAAGTTCACTGACAACAGTTGATGCTTTTGTTAGTACCTGGTGGAGTTCTTCTCAATCCGTTAGTTATCACAGTATCTTAAAAGATTTCTTTTTAGGGGGTGGCGATTTAGTACTGCTTCAAGATGATAATACTCACGATGGTGTAGGCGAGTTTCTGGGAATTGAGACTATAAGCGGGATGTCTAATCCCACAACCATTTCATCACCCCTGCAAGATGGGTCATTTGGCACAGTTGGCTCAATTACGTTGAATGTTGGTCCAAGCCATTTAAACAATGCACAAATCACTGCTTTAGGCGGAACAATATGCGGTGTGGACCAGTCCCAACAGGCTACTTTTGCCTGTTGGAAAGAAGGAGAATATGCACCGGGCGCAGGAAAATTAGTGATCGTAGTAGACACCGAATTTGTGACCACAGAAAGCAATGAAGCCAACTTTTCCAATTTAAATGATAAGGGGAAATTAGCATTAAATATCTTGGAATTTTTGATAAGCACACCACCAACACCGTTACCACTAATAGAATACCGCTTTGATGAACTGAGTTGGACTGGCTCAGTCGGTGAAGTTACTGACAGCTCGGGTAATAACAATAATGGAACTGCATTGGGGGGCATTACCACAGCACTTGGAAAAATTTGTAATGCTGCTGATATCCCAAAAAATAACAGTGCAACGACATTCGAGGCCATCAATACTGGGGTCGGGGTCGATACAGTTATTGGTTCCAGCGGAACAATAAGTCTATGGTACAGGAGCGATAGTGCTTGGAACTCTGGAACTAAGAAAAGACTGTTTGATGCCACTAAGGGTGATAAATATTTCTTTGCAGAGATTGGGGCTGATGCCCGAGTCAAATTTTTCTTTGAGGATGGAAATGATGGTGACTACCAAAAAACCACCGATAATTCATTCTCAGTGGGGGCTGGGGTCTGGAAGCACTTAACGTTTGTATGGGATATCACCAACACCACTGCCAAAATTTTCGTTGATGGTGTACAGCAGAATATTTCTGATGGAAGCAACAACGATGAAGGAACACCCGCATTTACCGGTTTAGATACACTTTACTTCGGTGATAACCGGGATGAATCTTACTTTACCGGAGAAACATCTGCCGATGGGCTTATTGATGAGGCTCTGGTATTTGATTTTGTATTGACATCTAATCAGATCCTGACCATCTTCAACAATCAGGATGCGGGTAATAACTACGATGGCACCACAAGAAGTTGCCCTGTAAATGCATGTGGTAAACTAAACGCCGTTGCCATTAAAATTGATAATGATGGCAGTAACAATCAGATAAACACAACAACCGAGGCCTTAGCCATTCATGCTGCATGGCAGGCTGCAGGTTCACCTGCATCGGGACCGATAGATGGTGGCAAATATAATGTTGCTGCAAGTGGTTCAAACACAGTTGACCGTATAGACTTTGGTGGCGACCTTGGAAGCTTTACAGGCACATTACCTTATCCGAATATAGGTTCCATTGGTGATGAAAGTTTTTCAGATTTTTTAGTTCACATCTCAGGAACCTTAAGTCTTCCAGCTGGCGATTATACTCTTTATATTGAGAGTGACGATGGATTTAATCTTGTTCTGGATACGCTCACCGGTAACACAGTGTCATTTAACAAGTTTCGCGGTTCAAACAACGACACTGGTGCGAGTAATGAGTTGCGGTTCGAAGGTACAGCGAGCAATGTTAGAACGGGTGGATCTTTTACCTTAACTGAAGACTCTTCATTTGATATAGCGGCGATATTTTTTGAACGTGACCGCAGCGATTTTTTAGAAATATCTATTGCAAATGACATACTTACTTCTACTTCGACTTCTGATTATGAAATTCTGCGTGACGGTGCTATTGGCGGTAAGGTAGTACTTGGACAATGTGCAGCTCTGTCACAAGTCAATCATTATCGTATTGAACATGATACTCAGGGTTTCACCTGTGAACCTGAAACACTGACCATCAAGGCCTGTGCAGATGCAAACTGTGACGCCCCATATGAGCAAGAAACCTCCATCAGCCTATCTCCATCTGGCTGGGCAGGTAGCGATACAATAGTCTTTACCGGTGAAACAACTACTAGCCTCAATGTGACCGATGAGGGCACCGTCACCATGGCAAAAGTCAGTGCCAGCCCAGAAGCCAGTTTACGTTGTTTTAGTGGCAGCACTGAAACCTGTGATATAACCTTTTCAAATGACGGCTTTGAAATTTACGGTGCAAACATTGGTGATCTCTTGCCTGACCAACTGGCTGCTAGCAACTTCCTAAATGTCAATTTACGTGCCGTTCGCAGTCATAATAATGTGTGTGAAGCGTTATTAGCAGGCACTCAAGATATAGACCTAACCTATGGCTGCGATTCTCCTAATCAATGTCTTACACCACTGAGTGGAATAAGTATTATGGGGGATGGCACCGGTGTAAATACCGGCAGTATAGAAGTTGAGTTTAATGACCAAGGTGTGGCGAGTTTAGCTGTACTCAATTACCCCGATGCTGGACGATTGACTCTAAGCATCCAGGCTGAAGTAGAAGGTGTCACTGTTACCAACTCTGATAATGAGACTGTTGATGTCTACCCCAGTTATTTGCAGCTTGCTGTTGAACAAAGCGAGTTACTCTATGCTAATTCAGGTGAACAAAACAACTATATCGCAGGTGTGCCCTTTAACGTTTCAATAGGTGCCTACGGTATAAACGATGCTCTTTTACCCAACTACCAAGCTGAAAACCCGCAGCTAAAAGTCACCCGTGCTCAGCCCGATAGTTCCGGGGTCAATGGTATTTTTAAATATTCAGCTTCAGGCTCATCGAGTACACAACTAGCTGCCAGTTTTACCGCAGCATCAGGATTAAACTTTAGTGGTGGCGAACACCAATATGCTTTGGCTTATTACGACGAGGTGGGACGCATAAATGTCGATGTAAAAGATAATACTTATTTGGGAAATGAAATTTTATCCTCCGGAAGTTTAACTTTAGGTGACTTTTACCCTGCGTATTTTGACGTTATTGCAACTGTGCAACCAACCTTAGCTGATACCTGTGGCGTATTTAGCTATATTGGCCAAAGTGTGGGCTTTGAAACATCTCCCCAATTAACGGTCACGGCCTATAATGCCTTAGATGAAATAACAGAGAACTATAGTGGTGCCTACTGGAGCTATCTACCAGATGAACTGACTCTTGAAGCAAATTTGAGTTATCTGGACAGCTCAACATACACTTCAGAGGGCACCGCGAGTGAAGTAGCATTAGGCGACGCTCCAGTAGTTTCCGACAATGCCAATTACGACGGTTCAGGTACTGTAACAATCTATAATGGGTTATTTCAATATAATAAGGTAGACACAAACAACTCAGCTTTTAACTTAGTATCCCCTTTTGATGGATCCATCAACCTAATGTTCGCCAATGGTTTTTTTAGTACCACCTTTACTGGTCAATCGGGCTCTAACACGATTTGTTATCAAGACAACTATGCCAATGCCAGTTGTAATAGCCTGGGCATAGTAAATGTTATAGGTACAGAAATTCGTTATGGCCGGTTAGAACTGCCGAGCACTTATGGACCTAAAACTGAGTCACTGGTTGTGCCAATTCAAGCACAATATTACGATGCGGGCCAGTGGTTACTGAATACCGATGATAATTGCACTAGTATCGCTTTTGATGAAAACGCGGATCATATTGTGCTATTACCGAGTGGCAGTGCGGATAGTGCGGATATTACTGGCGACATCAACAATATTTCAAGTACTGGCATGTTGTTGTTAGGTGTAGCTGACGACGGCAATGACTTGCTACTTAATGCACCAGGTATTGAGGGTGAAGTAGAATTAAAGTTAAATCCCAACAATGATGCAACTGGTTGGTCAAATCATTTGAATTATGATTGGAATGCAGACAGTTTAATTAATGCAGACGATCATCCAGAAGCCACTGTCACTTTTGGCCAATTTCGAGGCAATGATAGGATCATTCATTGGCGTGAAGTGTTTAATTAACTTTAATCTACCTTGGGTAAACGAATAAAATAGCTTTACCTGAGTAACATGCTTGGCTTTTTTTAATCCAATAGCATGAGCATTATATAACTGTTACCTGGTTACGTTACTTCAGATTTATGTCACAACAGTAAATTTTTGCTATCAAGTAACCCTTTTGGAACCGTATAACTCAAATTATTCTTATCATTGCACTTTCGTTATGCATCGGTAGTTTGAAAAAGCTAGCCATCATGCTAACAATTACCTCATGCATACAAGTGCCTGTTGCAGAATGTATATACCCGTCATCCTTGAAACTGCAGCGTTGTTGACTGCACTTGCGAACCGCAGTCACTTAGTAAACTAAGCTCATGGGTCTTCGCTCCTTTGTCGCCTAACTGCATTTCCAATGATTTTGGGTATAGGCAGTTCATTGGACAATAATTTTTAATTATGTTCTAAGAGTTTGTCGTCTGAAAAAACGTTTCCACTGGGTCCATAAGTTCTGTAAAGCCTAAACATTTCATAATTGATGCGTCTTCTTAAGGTAATTTTGTAAAGAGTCTAATATGCGTCCTGAATTAAAAGGTTTAACAATAAAACCATTCGCACCAGTCTTATTAAACCATTACACGCAATAGACACATTTTCTTGCGAACTTTCGCCAGAAACCATCACCACCATAATATCTGGCTTGGCTTGACGAATTTACTTTAACACCTCAAGGCCACTTATACTGGGCAATTCGATGTCCAAATAAACCAAATAAACCAAATAAACCAAATAAATCTGATATTGACTAATTTTTTCGGGTATCGATTCGCCCGTAGCAGAATGGAAAAAATTAGCTTCGATTTCCACTTTATGTTCATTAATGCAAACTAATATAGCAGCGCGTAATAACTCTCTGCTGTTTTCTACATCGTCTACTAATAAGACGTTAATCGTTATTATTGTATATAATATCTCCCCTACTTTTTGATTCAGCTTAGTACAATGTTGGATCCCTTGTACATAATGCTTTAGTCTCAAAAGTAGCAAAGATTGTTCAGCTAGATGAGTTAAATCATCGTAACCATAATTCCCTGCTGAGCCCTTGATAATATGCAAAATCTTGATCAGGCAAGCATATTCGAAGTTATGTATGTTTTTAGTTATTTCAATATGTTGCTTAGCTTACTCTGCATAAAATAATCTTCTAACTTTACGAGCTGGAATGAATAATTGAGCGCTTTGTGGCTCATTGTAAGTTTTTTCGTCACAAACGCATAAATGTTGGCTAAGTACTGAGTATATGTTTTCTAACTCAAGAGGTTTACCCAAAGATCTTATAAAACCGATAGCCGCATATTCCTGTATATCTGAGGGCATAACATTGACCGTTAAAGCATAAACAGGCGTACTTATACCTAGTTGCAGGAATGATCTCATCGCTTCTTTACCGTCCATTACTGGTGTCCATCAATACCAAATCGTATTGAACTGTCAGTGCTTTTTGTAACCCATTTACCGCTAAATCCACCTGTGCACCTGTTTTTTCTAGGTTAAAAGTACTTAATTGCTGATTTAAATCGTTGTCTTCTACCAATAAAATTTTGCCAACTAATGAAGGGATCAAAAGAGGTTTAGGAACAGTAGTGTCTCAGTTTTGGATAGAGTCACATTTAGAGTAACGTGCACCTTAATATTCTTCACAGACAATAGTCACACAGAATATTGAGCCCTTGCCCAGCGTTGATTTCAGTTCAACAACGCCACCCATTAATTCCACCAAGTTTTTAATCATAAATAATCCCAACCCAATACCACCGAAGTTTCGTGTGGTACTAGCATCGACTTGGCAAAAGTATTTGAATATCGAAACTTGCTTATCCCTAGCAATGCCATCCTCTGTATCAATCACTTCTATCTTCTAAGTGCTGATGTCAGGTATAAATTTCACATGCAAACTGATACTTCCAGCTTTAGTGAATTTAATCGCATTGCTTAACAAGTTATGTAACACCTGTTTGAGTCGAGTTGGGTCTGCTACCATCCATTGGGGTATGGCAGAGTCCATCACCATCGCAAAATCAAGTTGCTCTTTTTGGCCATTAAAAAGGTAAATTTGTTCAATCTCCTCAAGCTAGGAAGGTTAAAGTGTATGGATTCAAGTTCTAATTTTTGATTTTCAATCTTACTAATATCGAGTATGTCACTTAATAATGTAGGTAAGTGATGACCATCATTAATAATAGTCAGAAATTTTGCACTTTCTGCAAGACTGATTTTGTGTTGCAACAAAACCTCTGCTAAGCCAATAGTATCCGTCAAAGGTGTTCTTATTGCATGGCGCATATTTGATAGCACTCAGATTTAGCTTGGTTTGCCTCATAGGCTTGGTTTTTAACTTTTTCTGCTTCACTAGTGCGCTTTAACAGCTGATTTTCAAAGTTATCTTTGAAATTTTCTACGCCTTGATTTCATTAGAATAATTCAGGGGATTTTTGTTCTGAAATAATTTCTACTGCTCTTCGTGCCTGCCGCTCTCTTTGAGAATGCTTTTTTAACATCCCTTCGTTCATTTGAACACTTAATGTTTATCGCTAAAACGTCCAACTTACTCTATTCGGTAACACAGTTTGATGTTTCTTTTATCGTCTAATTCATAAATATGTGCTGAAACTGTTATTTTTACGGTCTTGTTGGTGCTCTGTACTTGCCCAAATCCCAGTGCATTGATACAGTTAACTAAATATTACTCTTATTAATTAAAGTGCGGTTTTTACATGTTCAAAAAGCTACGGGGAATGTTTTCCAACGATTTATCAATCGACCTCGGCACAGCAAATACCCTTATCTATATTAAAGATCAGGGTATTGTTCTCAACGAACCTTCTGTTGTTGCGATCCGTCAAGAACGCGGTACCGGTGGCCCCAAAAGTGTAGCCGCTGTTGGACGTGAAGCAAAACAGATGTTGGGTAGAACCCCCGGTAACATAAAAGCAATACGTCCGATGAAAGATGGGGTCATTGCTGATTTTTATGTAACAGAAAAAATGCTTCAACATTTTATTAAGCAAGTACACGATAATAATTTTTTACGGCCAAGCCCAAGAGTACTGGTATGTGTGCCTTGCGGTTCAACTCAGGTTGAACGACGTGCCATTCGTGAGTCCGCTTTAGGTGCAGGTGCTCGTGAAGTCTATTTGATTGACGAACCTATGGCGGCTGCCATAGGGGCTGGCTTGCCTGTTTCAGAAGCGACAGGCTCTATGGTGGTAGATATTGGTGGCGGAACGACGGAAGTAGCAATTATTTCACTCAACGGTATCGTTTATTCTTCTTCCGTTAGAATTGGCGGTGATAAATTTGATGAAGCCATTATTTCTTATGTTCGGCGCAACTTTGGTTCACTAATAGGCGAGGCAACAGCTGAACGTATTAAACATGAAATTGGTGCCGCTTACCCAGGCGAAGAAGTAAGAGAAATTGAAGTACGTGGGCGTAATTTAGCCGAAGGCGTACCGCGCGGATTTACACTTAACAGCAATGAAATTCTTGAAGCCCTACAAGAACCTTTAACCGGTATTGTTTCTGCCGTTATGGTAGCCCTTGAACAATCACCACCAGAACTGGCCTCTGATATTTCTGAACGCGGCATGGTGCTCACCGGCGGCGGGGCATTGCTCAGAGACTTAGACCGTTTGCTTATGGAAGAGACCGGTATTCCAGTGGTTATTGCAGATGATCCACTCACCTGTGTTGCTAGAGGTGGTGGTAAAGCATTTGAAATGATCGACATTCATGGAGGCGACCTTTTTAGTTACGAGTAATAATTCCAGTCTTAAAAGTAATCAAGGCGACATCTTGTCGCCTTTAGGCAAACAACAATGAATTTAATGTTTTCAAATGGCCCTTCTCTACCCAACAGGTTAGCTTTGGCTCTTCTGCTTTCAATGTCACTTATTGCATTTGATCACAAATTTGACGGATTTGGCACCACCCGAGTGTATTTAAACTCATTGGTCAGTCCACTTCAGTACTTAGCCAACCTGCCCGGACAATTACTTAATGCTAGCGCAAGCCGTTTAGTATCTCATGATCGTCTGTTTAGTGACAATGCCAAGTTGACTCATGATGCCATGCTGATGAATGGACAGCTACAACGCCTCACTTTTTTACAAGAAGAAAACGATCGATTACGCAGCTTATTAAACTCCCCTGTACAAGACAATACGCGCAAACTCGTAGCTGAACTTATGGCAGTGGATAATAATCCATATAGCCACCAAATTGTCATTAACAAAGGGGCTATTAATGGTGTATTTGAAGGGCAACCCGTTTTAGATGACAGAGGCATTGTTGGACAAATCATGCAAGTTAGTTCAACCAATAGTCGCGTGTTACTTATCGCAGATGTAACCCATGCCATACCCGTCAGAATAGCTAGAAATAACGTACGATTAGTGGTGACTGGTTCTGGAAGTTTAAACAAACTATTAATTGAACATGTTGCTCATAGTAGCGACCTAAAGGTTGGCGATGTTTTATTGTCTTCGGGCTTAGGGAATGTGTTTCCCGAAGGTTATCCGGTAGCCAAAATCACATCTATTATTCGAGACGAAAGTAGACCCTTTTCTCAAGTCAGAGCAAAACCCATTGCTCAACTAGACCGCTTAAAATATTTATTACTTCTTTGGTCAGAGCGCACACTTGACGAAAGCCCCGAAACAGAGACGACTGAAAAATGAGCATACGCAACTATACTGTTGTTCTGAGCATTATCATCGCTTTGGTGCTACAGATTATGCCAATGCCTGCCATGGCTGATTTATATCGCCCAGATTGGGTTTTATTGGTATTGAGTTATTGGGTGCTTGCGTTACCTAACAGAGTCAATGTCGGGGTCGCTTTTTTTACTGGGCTAATACTAGATATTTTACTTGGCACCAGCATGGGGGTGCATAGTTTTGCTATGTGCCTATGTATTTATGTACTAGCTGTAAATTATAAGCGCTTACGTAATTACTCTGTTTGGCAGCAAAGCATCATTATTGGCATTATGACCGCCTTGTACAACCTCGTTATTTTTTGGATTCAACACTTACTCACAGATATTTATTTTTTGCTCGATTATCTCTGGCCTGTCGCCAGTTCAATGGTGATGTGGCCATGGTTATTCTGGTTACTGCGTAAGATACGTCGCCAGTTACGCTTAAACTAGTGATGTTACTTTTAGCTTCCCAGTCCCCTCGTAGAGCTGAGTTATTGAAACAATTAGGCGTATCATTTAGTCAATACCCAGTGGATATAGACGAGTCGGTTCTAAGCCATGAACCCCCTGATAAATACGTTCGAAGAATGGCTCAAGAAAAATCTAGTTTAGGTTATAAAAGAGCAGGAGCCAAAAAGCTGGTATTGGGCGCAGACACAATTGTAGTAGCAGAAAACAAGATTTTAGGTAAACCAAAAGATAAAACTGATGGGATGCGTATGTTAAGTATATTGTCAGATAAATCCCACCAAGTTTTCACTGCCGTGACTATCACCAACGCTACACAACAAAAAACAGTAATAGTTGAAACTCAAGTCTGTTTTGGGCCTCTAAATAAACAGCAAATGGCATGGTACTGGCAAACTGGTGAGCCTCAAGATAAAGCCGGAAGCTATGGCATACAGGGTTTAGGAGGACAATTTGTGAAACATATTAACGGTAGTTATAGTGCGGTTGTTGGATTACCATTATACCAAACAAGAATGTTATTAATTGAATTTGGGATCATTAATGAGTGCTGAACTATTAATCAATGTTACACCTTCCGAGTCTCGAGTAGCCTTGATCGAAAATGGTATCCTGCAAGAAATCCATATAGAAAGACACACAAAACGCGGATTGGTTGGCAATATTTATCGTGGAAAAGTCAGCCGAGTATTGCCAGGGATGCAAGCGGCGTTTGTAGACATCGGCTTAGATAAAGCGGCATTTTTACATGCCTCTGACATCGCTGTACATAGTGAAGTGGAAGATGAAGTTTCACCCAACCATACCGAAACACGTGATATTCGTGAGCTAGTGAGAGACGGTCAAAATATTGTTGTTCAAGTGGTCAAGGACCAAATTGGTACCAAAGGTGCAAGACTTACCACTGATATTACTATCCCATCCCGTTATCTGGTATTTATGCCAAGTGTTGAGCACGTAGGCGTGTCTCAGCGCATTGACGATGAGGCAGAAAGAGCGCGCCTAAAAGCACT
This sequence comes from Paraglaciecola sp., assembly GCA_034111145.1. GTDB lineage: Bacteria > Pseudomonadota > Gammaproteobacteria > Enterobacterales > Alteromonadaceae > Paraglaciecola. The sequence goes on along the minus strand of JAWUXU010000090.1, from coordinate 21,853 downwards.
AGTTCAAAGCTTTTGCAGTGAAGATGGTGGGTTTATTTTACGCACGGCGGCCGAAGGTGTAAAAGAGCAAGAGCTCACCCAGGATGCTGATTTTCTGAAACGTTTGTGGCAAAAAATTCGTTCTCGAATGCAAAACAAATCACACATTTTATACGAAGACTTGCCTCTAGCCCGTCGCGTACTCAGGGACTTTGTAGGCACTCAGTTAGATCGAATTAGAATCGATTCAAAGCTGTCTTTACAAGAACTGCATCAGTTTACCAAAGAGTATGTGCCAGAACTCAACAAGCTTTTAGAATATTACCCCGGCGAAAGACCTATTTTTGATTTATACAACGTAGAACATGAATGCCAGAGATCGTTAGAAAGGCGAGTTGATTTAAAATCTGGTGGTTATCTGATCATTGATCAAACTGAGGCTATGACCACAATCGATATCAATACTGGCGCTTTTGTGGGTCATCGTAATTTAGAAGAAACCATTTTTAATACCAATATTGAGGCGACACAAGCTGTTGCTCGTCAGTTACGATTACGCAATCTAGGAGGCATGATACTAATCGACTTTATTGATATGACAGTAGATGATCACAAAAGAAGGGTGATGCACAGCCTCGAAGTGGCGACTAATAAAGATAGAGCCAAAATCAATATCCATGGATTTACTATGCTGGGCCTGATTGAGATGACTCGCAAAAGAACCCGTGAAAGTTTAGAGCATGTATTATGCGGCGAATGCCCTGTATGCAAAGGTCGTGGCTCAGTAAAAACCGTAGAAACCGTGTGTTTTGAAATTATGCGCGAAATTGTCCGAGTCAATCGTGCCTATGAAGCAGATAAATTTGTAGTTTATGCAGCACCTGCCGTTGCCGACGCTTTGCTTGGAGAAGAGTCACATATGTTGGCTGAATTGGAAATATTCGTTACCAAACAAATTAAGGTCCATACTGAACTTTTATACAACCAAGACAAATTCGATGTTGTCATGATGTAAGCAGATTAAAAACGTGAATAACAAAACAAAAAGTGCGTCATATTATGCCGCTTATTTCATCAAAAAACTCTGGGCATTGGCTGCCCTAGTCTTAGTTGTGGTTGCAGTGACACTCAGCCTACTACGTTATTCACTGCCCTATATGAATGATCAAAAACACCATCTAGAACAATGGTTATCGGTGCAAGTCGGCGCGGAATTAAAAATTGGTGAAATTAACGCAAGATGGCAAGGAGTAGGCCCCGCAATAATATTGCACGACATACAGTTAATCCAAAACACGCCGTTAATCCAAAACACGCCGTTAATCCAAAACACGCCGTTAATCCAAAACACAGGATCCCCCATTAGCCTAACCATCGCCGAGACTGAAATTGAAGTCGATTTTTGGCAATCTTTGTGGGCTAGACAAATTCAATCAAAAAAGTTTGATTTACGCGAAATGGAATTGAGCATTGATGTTGCCTCTTTGGGTCAGGATGAAACCCAATACCCTATAGTAGAGGCACTAGAAAAATTGTTTTTACAACAGCTGCAGTTGTTTTCTATTAGCCAAAGCAAAATAATGATTAAAACTAAAAACAATCAACAGCAAGTTCTATTGATTGACCAAGTGTCATGGGTCAATAAGGACGAACATCACCAAGGTGTTGGGCAACTACAAATAGAAGAAATAGCCAAAAATTCAGCGTCATTTATCGTCGATTTATATGGTAATCAAGAAACGCTTCACGGCACCTTTTTCGCAAAAGGAGAGGAAGTTGACTTATCTCCTTGGGTAGAACAATGGCTCCCCAGTAAAAACAAGTTAGTTGAGAGCCGTGGTAGTTTTGTCATGTGGGCGACCATAAAAGATAAATCGCTACAGTCTGTTCAACTTGATTTGTCCAATAGTCGCTTTGATTGGTTAAATCCAAAAATCGGTAGCCCAGAAAACCTTAGAGCTGAAGTGTTAGGAGGACAAATTAATGCTCGCCCTGTCAATAATGAATGGCTATTTAATCTCAATAATTTGACCATGCAAATCAATGATAATGTGATCGTTTCAAATTGGTTAGGTAAAATAGACCAAACTGGTTCACTAACTTTACAACATAACCAACCAATAAAACTGGCGGCTTTTTTACCCTTGTTAACATTAGCAATGGAGCCCAAACAAATACATTCCCTTGGATCATTGCAACCACAAGCTACATTAAACACCTTAGATATTCACCGAACCCTAAACGGTGATATGGCAGTTAAAGCCTCTATTAGTGACCTAAGTTGGCAACAGACACAATTTATTCCAGGGATGTATGGTTTAGTAACCGAGCTAAATTGGTTCAACGATAATGGGCGATTGACAGTAAAAGGCAAATCAGGGCAACTGTCGATCGATAATTTGTTACCCGAAAATATTGACTACCAACGTTTTCACACTGATTTATATATTCAAATCTATGAAAAAAACGTCAGTATTATGGCTAAAGACACGTTATTTAAAAGCGAGCTCATTAACCTACGCCCCAGTATTTTTTATCGCAGTAGCGACAATTATCTAGCTTTGTCATCAACTATTGAAGCTATTGATGTAGCCCAATTACCGCAGCTTTATCCAACAAATTTTATGGGTATTAAGACTAAAAAGTACCTAACCGACGCGTTGCAACAAGGTCAAATAAAAAATGCCAAAGTCATATGGCATGGCGCGGTCAATGCATTTCCTTTTGAAAAAAACCAAGGCGTTTTCCAAGCACAGTTACAAGTCGCTGATGGAACACTGAAATTTGCATCAAAATGGCCTGCACTGACTAATTTTGATGTTAATTTACTTTTTGAAAACAAAAGCTTAACCATGAATAGCCAAAAAGGTCAGTTGCTAGATATAGAACTGGCAGACTTGTCCGCCAAAATCCCTGAATTTTCAGCCAATGCTGTTTTGACTATAAACGCGGATGCACAAGGCAATGGGCAACAGGTGACCGATTTGATGTTACAAAGTAGTCTTGCCGATACATTAGGTAAAACCTTACAACAAGTAAAAGTGAGTGGACCCTTAAAGACGCAATTAAATTTGTATATCCCTCTGACGGGCAAAGACTTAGTTGTAAAAGGCAAAGTATTATTGGTCGAAAACCAAGTAGAACTGCCCAACTTGAATATTTTGTTGGAGCAAACCAATGGCACAGTGAACTTTATCAATAATAAAATAAAGGCGAGTGACCTTAAGGCTAAATTATTACAGCAATCAATACAGTTGGCATTAGCTGGGGCGAAGCAAGAAGATGGTTATAAAACAAATATTAATGTTCAGGGAGATTGGAAAATTACTCCTTTGCTCGGATTCTTTTCTGATGGATTAACAAAATATCTAAATGGAAGCAGTCACTGGACAGCAGATATTACCCTAACGTTACCCAAACGAGGTTACCAATACTCAGCACAAATATTCAGTGAGCTTACCCAGCTTAGCTCTGACTTACCCGCTCCATTTAATAAGTCCTTAGAACAATCATTACCGCTTTTAGTGACCAGTCATGGGAATGAACAAGCCTCTGCAATTAAAGTCACTTTGGGGAATGACGTTGAATTTAATGGCAATTTACCCCATCAAGATATGCAGTTTTCTCGAGCACACTTGGCAATCGGTCAATCAGACTTAATAAGCATGGGCTTAGGCTTTAGTGTTTCTGCTAATTTGTCAGAGTTAGATGTTAGTACTTGGTATAAAGCCGTTAATACACTTATTAAAGACCTTCCTAATGACAAAAATAAAACCTTGCTAGAAGCACCAAAACGTATTTTTATCAAAGCAGACAGTGCTATGGTCGCTTCACAAAGGCTAACCGGATTAGAAGTAGTAGCAAAAAACACCAGTGACAGCTGGCTTTTTGATATCAATGCCAAAGAAACTCGGATGGAGGTGGCTCTATACAAAGATTGGTTGAATAAAGGTGTTGATATTAATGCTGATTTCATTGAATTGACAAAATGGCAGGGTATTCAATCAGATAATGATGAGGCGCTATCTGACACACCTATTAAGTTTGCTGCCAATATTGATACTTTGCCACCTGTTAGATTTTCTTGTGCCCGCTGTCGATTTATGGAAAACGATTTAGGCAAAATAGATTTTAACATGTCCCGGTCTGCTACTGGCATGAAAATAGACCAAGTGCGTGTAAATAATGCTCATGGTTTATTTTATGGTACTGGGGACTGGTTTCTAACTAACGGCAAAAGTAGTACACGTTTGAAGGGGGAGTTTAGCAGCTCAGATTTTGGCGCATTCCTCAAAGATTTTACATTAGACTCAGGAATAAAAGATTCAAAAGCCAGTTCCAAATTCGATCTGAGTTGGAAACGCGCACCTTACGAGTTTAACTTTGAAACACTTAATGGCCAAATAGACTGGCGCTTAACAGATGGCTATTTGACTGGAGTAAGTGACAAAGGCTCACGAATATTCAGTCTGCTTAGCCTTGATTCATTGGTCCGTAAGCTGCAACTTGATTTTAGAGACATATTTGCCAAAGGCTTTTTTTACGACCAAATTAAAGGCACTTTTCAGCTGGACAATGGCATCGCTTTTACCCAGGATACTTTAGTTGATGGAGGGGCTGGCGATATCACTATGCAAGGTTACACCGACTTAAATGCCAAGCAACTCAATTATAAAATCGAATTTACCCCTAAAGTAACATCCAGTTTGCCAATAATAGTGGCATGGATGGTCAATCCAGCTACTGCATTGGCGGCTGTTGCTCTTGATCAAATGCTGACTTCTGCTAAAGTGATTTCTAGTATCAAATTTTCACTCACTGGCACATTAGACGAACCACAACTAACAGAGTTAGGCCGCGATAGTAAGGAAATATTGTTGCCAGCAAGGGTCAAGCCTGAACCTGAGATTGAAACAGAAGCACCAAAGCAACTTATAAATCTACCACTAGACAAGTCCATTAACATACAAAAACCTGACGAGGCACCAGTAAGTGAATAATGCCAGCCCAAATATAGTGGCAATTCAAATGAATTCTTCACCATTGGTTGAAGATAATCTATTATTTGTAGAGCAGCAGCTTATATTATTACCCCCGCAAAGACCTTGTTTAGTGGTATTGCCCGAATGTTTTGCTTGTTTTGGTGGTGGTGACAAATTACTTCTGAATATTGCAGAAGGCTTACACCACGGACCCATTCAACATAAGCTTAAGCAACTTGCGAAACAACATGGCATATGGTTAGTCGCGGGCAGTTTGCCATTGCTGTGCCCAACAGAAAATAAATTCACGGCTTCTTGTTTATTGATAAGTGATCACGGGGAGACGGTCGAAGAGTATCAAAAAATACACCTCTTCGATGCTCAAGTCGCAGATAAAACCGCGACATATCTTGAATCCAAGCACACCCAGGCTGGCAATAAATTAATCGTCATTAATACGCCTTTTGGTAATCTGGGTTTAGCAGTTTGTTACGACATACGTTTTGCTGGCATGTTTGTCGCCATGAATCAGATTGCGCAATTAGACGTATTAGCGTTGCCTGCTGCTTTTACGCAACAGACGGGACAAGCTCACTGGCATTCATTGCTTAGAGCTAGAGCAATAGAAAATCAATGTTACATCGTCGCTGCTAATCAAACAGGCACACATAGGAATAAACGACAAACTTATGGCCACTCCTGTATCATCTCACCTTGGGGTGAAAAACTAGCTGAATTACCCTATGATACCGGTATAATACATGCCCAAATTGATCACCCATTACTTGCTGATATCCGCACTAACATGCCAGCTTATCAGCACAATAAATTCAGGAGTCACCTTGTCTAACTTGGTAGAAGAAAACTTACTAGATGCATCAAATCTAACCCGCTCAACATTAGAGGCAGCACTAGATACCATATATCAACATGACAACGATTTTGCTGATTTGTATTTCCAGTCAAGCCAACATGAAACATGGGTACTAGAAGACGGTATCATTAAAGAAGGCAGCTACAATATAGAACGAGGTGTAGGTGTTCGTGCCGTGAGCGGTGAAAAAACTGGTTTTGCATACTCTGATGAAATTTCGCCAGAAGCGTTAATGAAAGCGGCAAAAGCCTCACGCAGCATTTCAAGCTCAATTGGCAAACATGGTAAACATAAAGTAGCTTCACTCAAACAAAGTCACCCTTACAGCCGATATCATGCTGAAAATCCACTTCTGGGTATGCAAGAACAAGAAAAAATTGCTTTATTGCGAGCTGCAAACGAATACATTCGCAAGCAAGAAAGCTCCCTTAGCCAAGTAGTTATTAGTATTAGCGGTGTATATGAAGAAATTTTAATTGCAGCGACAGACGGCACTTTTTGCACCGATATTCGCCCGCTTATCCGCTTCAACTGTTCAGTATTGATGGAAAAGGACGGACGCCGTGAAAGAGGTAGTTCAGGTGCAGGTGGACGTTTTGCCTATGATTACTTTATCGCACAAGACGATGGCCGCCCACGCTACCAACAAATAGCGGATGAAGCCATTCATATGGCCAGAGTGAATATGCAGGCGGTACCGGCACCCGCTGGAAAAATGCCCGTTGTGTTAGGCAGTGGTTGGCCAGGTGTATTGTTACATGAAGCGGTGGGGCATGGTTTAGAAGGCGACTTCAACCGTAAAGGTTCGTCTACGTTCAGTGGTCGTATCGGCGAACAAGTCGCTTCCAAAGGCTGTACCGTTGTGGATGACGGCACATTAGCCGACAGGCGTGGCTCCCTCAGTGTCGACGATGAAGGTACACCGACTCAACACAATGTGTTAATCGAAGACGGTATTCTTAAAGGTTATATGCAAGACAAACTCAATGCACGTTTGATGGGGGTTGCTCCGACTGGAAACGGTCGACGTGAGTCTTATGCGCATTAGCCTATGCCACGTATGACCAATACCTATATGTTAGGTGGAAATCACTCTCCAGAAGAGATCATTGCCTCGATAGATAAAGGTATATATGCCCCCAACTTTGGTGGCGGTCAGGTCGATATAACCTCAGGCAAATTTGTTTTTTCTACATCCGAAGCTTACCTAATCGAAAAAGGTAAAATCACCACCCCAATTAAAGGTGCAACTTTAATTGGAAACGGCCCTGAAGCCATGCAAAATATTTCTATGATCGGTAATGACTTAGCCTTAGATAAAGGTGTGGGCGTATGCGGGAAAGATGGACAAAGTTTGCCAGTAGGCGTAGGTCAGCCCTCCCTTAAAGTAGATGAGTTGACGGTTGGTGGTACTGCTTAATTCAGGGTGACTTGAAAAGTCACCGTTGATTGGATGCCAGATGGAGAAGTGATCAAGGCCGATACAGTAGAGTCAACTGACTCTACTTCGTTGTTGGTCAAGGTAAAGATAGCTTGTCTTGCACCCGCTCTATTGGTGCGCGGCATGACTAAATCTATTTGCCCCGCTAAGCTGCCCGCACTCGATGTAATATCAATTTGAGAGCCACCTGCTATTGGCTGAACAGCAGAGTCAGAAAACAGCAAACTGAAGCTCAAGCTTTCGCCACTGTTAATACTTAAATTAGGCTGACTGTCCGTTTGATGGTTACTAAAGATAATGGTATTGCTGGCATTTAATATATCCATTAAAGCGCTAGAACTAGACATCACCAAAACCAAAGCCTTGCGCATAACAAATTTCCGGGTATACATTGGGGTCCATTAAAGACACCATCTGGACCGATGAAGTCACCATTTGGGTCAATAGAATCGCCATCAAACATGCCATCATTGTTAAAATCCAAGAATATTTCGGATGGGTCTCTGCTGTTATTTTCGTTATCATCACGCCATGCTTGTGTATGCTCAACAAAGCCGGTCACACCATAAGCACTGACCCCGAAACCACTATCAGTATTATCGATAATAGCGACCATCGGAATCGTCATAGCTATTATTACCGTTTGCATCAAATAACGTTTCATAACCAATAGCGGTCGCTAAAATAGTCACTCTATGAACATCAACACGAGGATTGGCGCTGGTCCATTGTACACTGCAGTTACCGTTAGTGGTTAAACAGCTGGGTGTAATTGAGCCACCTTCAGTAGTAAAACTAACCAACGTACCATCGGGCACTGGGTTATTAAAAGTATCGGCAAGGCGGGCAATCAGATCTACCGTTTGGCCACTGATACTATCTGCTTCAGGATTTAAATTATTGACGGGGAGAGTAAAGCTATTTTGATCAGGGAGTCCGGTACTCACTCATAACAAATCAGATTGAGTGCGAATTGTGGGTGCCTCAGTAACTTCTGCAGTCACTCTGACTGAAGTTGGCACCGAACCTGATGTTACGCGGGTACTAACCTGTCCCTGAGAGTTAGTAAGGCCTGATTCTGGAGACCACGTAAGACCACCAATTTCAGTATTTAAAGAAAAATCCACCTGTTGCTGGGACAAAGGGTTACCTAAGGCGCCCAAGACATCGAATATCAATGTAGAAACAGTTTGATTGTTTTGACCACCTGTACCTCGCAGTACAATTTGTGTCGGGTCTGCAGAAACAAAACCAATAGAACCGATAGATTCAGCTTGAATAGCGATGCTAAGAGTCAATATAACTGTAGAATTTTTTACTATGAGTGATGCGACGACGGTGTCGACATTACCTTCACTGCCAGCACAACTTATATCTTCGTAGGTGGCTTGAGCAACACCATTTATAGTATTGACTTGCAAATCGATGCTTGACCTATCTGTTTGAACACATGTGGATGTAAAACTGAAAGGTGGTTGGGTTAATAAACGCTGACCATCTTGATCAATTAGAGCGATAGACAAACCAAGCGTCGCACCTCCACTAATTTCTGCATCACCACTAGCATTAGTGACGCTCACACCGATGACATTTTCTACAAAAACATCATTGTCGTCGAAATGTCCTACACGGATGATTTGTTCACTGATTGCATCCATAGACTGAATTTCAAAGTTAAGACTGCTCAGCAAATCAACGTTATTAAATCTTGCTTGTGCAGTCGCAACAGCGGCACCTAATTCATTCGGCTCCGCAACTAGTGAAACTTGAGCAATGCCTCGGCTATCAGTTAGCGCATCACTAGTATTCAACACACCTTTTCCAGTTACAAAACTGACAATTATGTCTTCTAATGGCAGACCTTCTTGGTCAATGAGCGTAAATTGCAATTGTACCTGTTCATCTGCTTTAACCGAACAGACGTCTGCCCATCTTTTAGCATTATAACGTTAATTGAAGGTGAGGCTGTAGCTGCAATATCTGCAGCCAAAAACTCATAGTTTGCGCCTGTGGTGGCACTATTAAAAGTCGCGATAAGTGAGGAAGCACACACATTACTCACATCGCTAAAAAGTGACACTTCAGCCACACCGCTTCTGTTTGTTAATTTACTAGTAGCAGAAAGTGAACCTAAATCTGCATCAAAACCAATAATTTGTCCTGCAACACTTTCATCATTATGACTTAACGTTGCTTGCACACAAACTGTCTCACCTGCAGAAAACTCGTTTCAGATACAGCCCCACATTGTTGGTCAAGAATGGCCAATACAATTGTAAATGTATCTGTATCTGTATCTGAACCTGTTTCTGTTGTTAATGCCGAACCAAATCGGTCGCTACCATTTTCACCAGATACACCGCTTCCACAATCACTGGATCCTAGAAGTGCAAAAAAGAAACGACAACTAAAGGGCGAATACCCATAAATATTATCCGTTTATAACTTGTTTTAAATATTGAAAAAGCTCACGAGAGGCTTTTGGTGGTTTGCTTTCAGCTTGTTGTTTATTGGCCTGACGCACATATTGTCGCATTTTTTGCCTATCAAGCAGGGGATAGTCGGCAATAGTCGACTCAATTTTGCTATCACCTTCTTTTAAAATCTCATCTCTGAGCATTTCAGTTCCATGAAAAGCATCATTTAATTTTTTATGTGCAGATTTAATATTATTTAAGGCATGTTCTATTGCGGCAATATCTACAGTGCGCATTATCTTACCAATCAATTGCAATTGACGGCGATAACCTTCTTTTTTACGTAAAATCCTGCGTGCAAGCATCACAGCATCCAATAACTCGGGCTCCATCGGGATTTTTGCTAAAGAAGATTGACCAAGGTGAACCAAAGATTCTCCTAACTTTTGCATTTCAACCATCTGAGCTTTAATTTGGGTTTTACTGAGTTGTTCATTTTCTTCATTAACGTCGAACTCATCTTCAACATCTTTGTTTTTTTTCGGAGCGACCATGACTTTATCTTTAGTGATATACTAATGAAGATTGTAACCCCCAAAGCAATATTAAACTACAGTGTAGCCAAATAATGAAGGCCTTATGCAACAACAATTAGCTGAAATACAGAGCATAGTAAAAGACGTTTTAAAATTAGCCAAGGACAAGGGTGCGACTCAGGCCGAGGCTAGTATGTCAAAAGTCGAGGGCATTGCAGTGTCTTCTCGTCTAAAAGAAGTAGAAACCGTTGAGTTTACTAACGACGGTGGTTTGGGTATCACTGTATACCACGGCAAAAAAAAGGGCAGCGCCTCGACTGCTGATTTGTCACCTCAAGCGTTAACACTCACAGTAGAAAAAGCCATTGAGATAGCCAAACATACTGGTGACGATGATTGCTCTGGTTTAGCCGAAAAAGAGTTAATGGCATTTGATTTCCCTGATTTAGATTTATTTCACCCTGTAGAACTAGACACTGAACATGCAATACAACAAGTCATTGCTGCTGAAACTAGTGCATTAAACGTCGACCCACGTATTACTAATTCAGATGGTGCGTCTTATAATGCTAATTTGGGCACCAAAGTATACGGCAATAGTCATGGCTTTATCGCCGGCTATAACAGCAGTCGTTACAGCATGAGTTGCGTGGTCATTGGTGAACAAAATGGAGAGATGCAGCGGGATTATAGCTATTCTGTTGGTCGTGAAGTGGGTAATTTAATCAGCCCAGAGCAATTAGGTCGTGAAGCTGCAGAATTAACGTTAAGTAGACTGGGTGCTAGAAAAGTTAAAACTTGTGTGGTACCCGTGTTATTTGATCGCGAAATTGCCTCAGGTTTATTTGGACATTTCATCAGCGCCATCAGTGGTGGCAGTGTGTATCGAAAATCATCATTTTTATTAGATAAATTGGGTCAGCAAGTGCTGCCTAGTTGGCTCAACATTACTGAACGCCCACATATATTGAGGGGATTAGCCAGCTCTCCTTTTGACCATGAGGGTGTTAGAACCCAAGATATGAATGTAGTCAGCAAAGGGTTACTTAATCATTATCTGTTGACCAGCTATTCAGCCAGAAAACTCAAGATGCAAACTACAGGACATGCCGGTGGTATACACAACTGGTTTATACAACATAGCGGTGAATCCGATAAAGAAATGTTGAAAAAACTAGGCACAGGCTTGTTAGTAACCGAGTTAATGGGCCAAGGCGTAAATATTGTCACTGGTGACTATTCTCGGGGAGCTGCAGGCTTCTGGGTAGAAAATGGTGTGATCCAATATCCCGTTCACGAAATTACCATCGCAGGTAACTTAGCAGATATGTTGATGAATATTGTGGCTATCGGTGCAGTACAGGAAACCCGTGGTAGTGTGCAAACAGGTTCAGTATTGGTTGAAAAAATGCAGATAGCCGGTGAATAAAACACACTTTTCTCCATAAGAAATCAAAAGATCAATTTAGGGACAAAAAAACATTAAATAATATTGTTCAGTATCAGCAGTTTTTTTAACAAAAAAGCGACACGGTTTGTGTCACTTTTTTGTTTTTAAAACCTGATACTATAAAATACTACCTTCACCTTAATTTATTATGAAATGTTTTCTGGTGCTGATATATAGCCTTGATAACCATCCGCCCTTAAGGACGTAAAGCGTTCTAATTGTTCCTGATCTTCAATACCGGTTATGATCACCTCGATGTTTAAACCTTTAGCAACATTGATCAGTGCCCTACACATTTCATTGCCTTGATTTGACTTCTCATAGAATGCGAATGATTGATCAAGTTTAATATAGTGAGGTCGTAATTTTTGTAAGTAGTCAAGTGAGCCCATTTGACGGCCACACTGATCAACACCAATTTTTGCCCCAGCCGAGTAGATTATTTTTGCAAGTTTGTGGCACTGTTCAAAAGAGCTAATTAATGCCAATTCTGGCATTTCAAACAGCATCTGATGTGTGTGTTCTGACTGTTGAAGAAACGTAGTTAACCACAGGGCAAACTCAGGATCCCGTAAACTGTCATGTGTTAAGTTTATCGCAACGGGTTGTTTCGTGAGGGCCAGAATATTCTGCTGCTCAATGGTTGCCAGCAAACACCTGTCAAGTTGCCCCCCAAGAGATAATAACTCAATAAAAGGCATAAATTCCGATGCACTGACAATCTTATCGTCAATGCTCAAGCGACAATATAGTTCACGTTGAATAATAACATCTGAGTACATGGCGCTTACTGCTTGCCATTGAAATATAAAATGACTTTGACTAATGGATCCTAGCAACTTAGTTCGCCATTGCTCTCTGCTATATTTTTGTGGTTGCTGGGGATCTATCCAATGACTAATCTTGCCTTCTTTAAGTGCTCGTTGTAGTGCATTATCTGATTGAGATAACAAATCAGAAGGTTGCATTTTATCAATTCTCTGGCTTACACCCAAAGCAAATTGACTGTTGGCAGCACAACCGGCCTTAGAAATTTCTTGGTTGATGATCCTGATCAATGTTTGTATATAGGTTTCAATTTGGTGATGTTCTGCCTTAGTGAGCAAAAATGCGAACTCGGTGTTAGTAATTCTAGCTATAACACCCTCGGCAATATCAGGTAACTCAGCCTGCATCCTTGCAGACAATACCTTGATGATTTGATCACGGCCTTGGTAGCCATATTTACTATGTATCTCTTCCAACCAATCGAACTTAGTCAATATAAGTCCACCAAATCCAGGCTCATTTAACCAGTTATTAATTTGTGCAAACAAATACTGGCGATTCGGTAAGTGTGAAACCTGATCCACTAGTTTGTCATCTTTTAAATCACTGACTTCCTGATCCAAAGAGGAAAAAACTTGTTTTAACTGGCCAGACATAGAATTAATTGCACCCACAACATCCTTTAGTTCAGTCGTTTTAGGTATATCTATGCTCTGACCAAATTTTCGCTGACCAATTTCTTTGGCCTGTAAAGCAATGTCATGCAGTGGTTTTAAAATAAGGTTAAGTCTGTACCTGATAACAAAAATACTGATGACAAACAACAACGATAAAATCATGATTGTTTCGTTCATTACCCGCCACAATTGCTGATAGCCCAGAGCTGGATGAGCCTCGACCTCTAGCGTAGCCAATTGCATCCATCCAGAGGTGATTAAACGTTCCTTTTTTTGTACGCCAAATACGTCTAAATCAATTAGCCACTGAGGAACACCTTCAATAACAACCGGATTTTCCCATACCTGTTCTTTTCCATCGGCTAACCATTTTAAGGTGACTTTACGGTAAAACCCGCCTTCAAAAATAACATTAACTAAAGTTTCAGCCGTTACCATATCTCCTGTTTCTATATGGGGTTGTAACATTAAGCCTAAGGATGTCATGGTATTATTGAGATCAGACTGCATTTGTTGACTCATAAAATCACGGGCCTGCGTAAACTGAAAATAAACTAAACTGATCATCACCAGTAAAAATAATCCAAATAGTAATGAGTTTATTTGTCGAAAAAGGGTCATTGCTTTAAAACTCCAGTTTTAACGTGGGTTGTTTGAGTTTTGCCGTATTTATTCGTTGATGTAAATCACGCCACCGCTTCAGACGTGAAGAGTTTCCGCTAGAAACACTGCGTCCTCTGTCTTTGTTTAGCCATAATTGACTACCGTTAAAGCTATATATGGGTATGAGATCAATGCGTTTGTTAGCCGGTTTTATGACACCGTCAATGTTGTCTAAAATCAAAGGAACTGAGCCAGGAGTATCATAGTATGCAAGGACCATATGGTACTGATTCAGGTTTAGTGCTTTGACCATAGTAATCCTCATTTTCTCATCGGCTATGCCTAATTCCAACAAGGTAAAATATTTGGCGATGGAGTAGTCTTCACAGTCGCCTCCATTTGCGCCTATAAACTCAATCGGGGTAGCCCAATAATTATTCACACCCCATAACTTAATGTCGTCGATAAAATGGAACATATTGAAAAAGCGATTCACTTTTTGCAATGACTCATTTTCTGACACTCTGACTTCAGAATGCATCAAGTTGAGCCAAGCTTTACCCCGTTTAGCTGCCCGTTCACCATAATTTTCTTCTAATGACGCCACTATTTTTGGGCCGTCTAATATCGTTCTAGTATCCGCATAAAGGGCAGACAAAAAGGTCATACTTAACAATAATATGTGGACTGGCTTTTTTGATAACATCTCTGTTATAAAATGGCTGGCCCTCATATTAGTCCCTAATTGTCATTGGACTTGATCAACAGTATAAATTGTCCACATCATGTCATCCAAGCTCACTGTTTTACTTAACTCGGCCATTATGCGGCGATTATTACTATGGGCTTTTTCTGTATCCGCAAGATCAGCCAGTCGCTCAAAACCATAACCAATAGACAAAACACGTTCAGTTGCAATATTGAAATCATTAACCAAGACCGATACCACGGCCCGTGCTCGATTATCAGATAATATTTGATTGAGTTCTATACTGCCCACCTTGCTAGTATGTCCCTCAATAAGTATTTGTATTTCAGTGTTTTTTATTAAAAATGTCGCTAACTTCTGAATTTCAGGAAATGCTGAGGGAGGTATGGCGTAAGAATTATGAGCAAACTTAATATTCACTTTAAGCGGTTCAACATAGATGGTTTGTGTCCCGCAACCGTAGTTATCAATTGTTGCGCCAAGTAAAGTGTCTGCACATTTTTCACGTGCTTCAATCACACCATCAAGGTCATGGTCATTTAAATCTTTTAACTGCTCTACAATTGATTCAAGCTTGACTACCCTATTTCCAGCACAAGCACTTACTAGAACAATCCCACAAATTAGCACAACTAATTTTATTGATGAATAAACTTTTATTGGTAATAACTTATTCATGATTATTTCCTTGAACATAATCATACTTATGCTCTCCCTGCCATTTAGCTGAACGCGTCACCCGTAATGAATTAAGTAATTGTCCTGTCACATTTAACAATCGGTACCTGGCGCTTAATTCGTCAAAATTGGCATCCAAGTAATCTTTACGAGCCTGAAACAGTTCGTTTTCGGTATCTAATAAATCCAGTAAATTTCTTTGTCCCAAAGTAAATTGTTGTTGATAGGCTTCTTTGGTGTCTTTTGAAGTAACAACATGTTGTCGAATGTATTGCTTTTGCAATCCCAACATTTCATAAGCATTCCATGCTAAGCCATAACTTTCTGTCACTTGCCGATGTGCTAGATAGTTTATTTCTTTGGCTTCAGTAACTTTATAAGCCGCACTTCTATCTAGAGCCACATCCTTACCACCTGCATACAAGTTATATCGCATGCGCAACATAACGGTTAAATCATTGCGATGGCCACCAACATTAGGTCCAGACCTATTTAAACCCGTTACGCCAGCCAGATCATTATCAGCATTTGCCGCAAGTTCTAAGGATAATTTTGGATAATAATTTGCTTTCACAGAACCACCAAAAGCGCGAGCTGCATTAATATCCTGTCTAGCTGATTTAATGATAGGGTGACGGGATATAGCTAAAATTAATCCACTAGCATTGTCTTTAGGCAGCATATCAGCGTCGGGTACTGGCATAACTAAATCATCTGGAGTGATGTTGGTTAAACTAATAAACTCTTCTAAGGCATCCCGATAATTGTTTCTCGCGGAAATTAAATTAGATTGGGCACGAGCTAGGCGACCCGTTACCTGAGACAGATCCGCGATACTGCCCAATCCAGAATCTGTCCGTTCTTTTATCTGACTGAAAATTTGCTGATGGGACTCTACGTTTTTTTCGGATAGGGTCACTAACTGTTGGTTTTTTAAATAGTTTAAATAGGCCTGACTAACCGACAGTGCTAAATCCTCAGCAGTACTGATTAATGCCCATTGCTCAGCACTGGCTTCAAATTTAGTACGTTTAACCTCACTACTTGTGAACATTCCGTCAAACAGCATCTGTCCTAAACTTACACCAAACTCGCCACGTCTGAGCTCTGTTTCGCCATCCCCAAAACCCAAATCAACTTGCCGGTTGATTGGACTATTTGTATATTCATAACCATAACCAGCTGTAAGGTCGATTGTTGGCAAATATCCAGCTAAGGCTTGATTTACGTCTTCTTCTTTTGATTTGAAGCGTGCAAATGCTTGACGAATATCGGGATGGGTGTCTAGTGCCAGTGCCACCGTCTGTTCTAAGCTTTGTGCGTACAACAATTTAACGGGTAATGCTGACAAGCATAAAAAGCAAATTATTACTTTTATGCGACCAGTGAATTCACTTATTTTCATAAAATTCCATGCTTTAATATCTAGTGGACTAATTTATTTTTTATCGTTCCCGAAGCGCTGCTTCATTAGCCCGTAAAAGTGGGTTTAATATATACTCTAATATTGTTCGTTTACCTGTTATCACGTCTACGTTTGCCATCATACCGGGTATAATTGGCATTTCCTCTTGATGCTTATTTTTGATACTCGAAGCATCTGTACGCACTCGGATTAAATAAAAACTATTTCCTTCATCGTCCTGTGTAGTGTCAGCGCTTATATGTTCTACTTTACCGGTTAATCCTCCGTATCGAGCAAAATCATATGCAGTAATTTTAACAACAGCAGGTAACCCGGGGTAGATAAAACCAATATCCTTAGGCTTAATTTTGGCTTCTACCATTAGTTTGTCTTCAGTCGGGACGATTTCCGCTATTGTTTCACCTGGTTTTACCACCCCGCCTAGAGTGTTGATGTGAATGGTCTTAATCGTACCCACCACAGGTGACAATATTAATGCTTTTGTTACTTTGTCCTGAGCACTAACTTGAGATTCATTTATGCGTGACAGTTTATTTTGTAATTCATTAAGTTTTGCTCTTACCTCAGTCCGATAAGACAATATTGTTTCACGGCGTTTTAATACTGCTTCTTGCAATGCCGATTTTAGTTTAGGAGAAAGTAAACGTACTGCGCCCAGTTCACCATTAAGATCGTTAACGCTACGTTCTAATTTGAATAATTCAATCTTTGATACTATGAGTTTTTCAGCTAGGGGTCGAGTTAAAGCTAATTCTTTTTTGGCTAAGCGGTGACTGATGTCTAATGTGTTAATTTTCGATTTGAGTTCCGTTATTTCCTGTTCTCGCTGCTGTATCTGTTGACCTTGGATTGCAAGTTGGTTAATTAAGTTATCAAGTCGGCCTGAATATTCTTCTTGCTGGCTTTTAACCATAAATTCTGCATTTTTATTGAGATCTTGGGGGTAAATTGGCACTTTTTTAGTTATTTCAATTTGCAGTTTCCAGTCATCACTGTTACCAACCAAAATACTTGACAATTCGGCTCTTAAACGAATAATGTTCGCGCGTAAACTATCGACTTCCTGTTTTTGTTCTGCAAAATCCGAACGAAATCGGGTATCATCGATCCTGGCTATAGGTTGGTCTTTATTTACTTGCATGCCTTCCTGGACAAACCATTTTTGCAGTACTCCGCCGTCTAAACTCTGAATAATCTGTACCTGAGATGATGGGATCACTTTACCCGTTCCAGAAGTCACCTGGTCCAATGCAGAAAAGTAAGCCCAAACAATAAAACTAATCAGTAAACCAGCCATTGACCATATGATTAAACGATGCAAACTAGGCACTTCAGTTAACATCGCCCCATAAACATCATCGGCCATTTCTAAGTCTTTTTGACTGACCTTCATAAATCAGCCACTGGGTTACCCTTACCGCCTTTGAGTTTCTGTAAAACGACATCTTTGGGACCATCCATCACTAATTTACCTTTCTCTAAAACAATGATCCTGTCTACTAAAGACAATAAATCCATTTTGTGGGTAATCAGCAGTAAGGTACGATCCGTTGCAGTGGCGCTAATGGATTTGATAAATTGTTGTTCGGCACGCGCATCTAAGCTGGCCGTGGGCTCATCTAATAACAATATTTGTGGTGTATTTAAAATAGCACGTGCCAGTGCAATCGACTGACGCTGACCACGGGATAAGGTGCTGCCGTTTTCACCTACCTGCTGATCAAGGCCTTGGGTCTCATTATCAGTAAAAGTATTTACCCCAGAAAGTTGCACCGCTCTTATAAGCTGATATTCAGTTACCTGCCTGGTACCAAACAAAATATTGTCACGAATGGTGCCATGAAATAAAGTGATATCCTGAGGTAAGTAGCCAATATTTCGTCGTAAATCACCAGGGTGTATCTGTTGATGATTTAAACCATCAAATCGAATATTGCCCGCAGTGGGCTGATACAGGCCCAATAACAATTTTGCTAAGGTGGTTTTGCCTGAACCATTACGTCCCACTACAGCGATTTTTTCACCTTGCTTTATATCTATCGACATGGTTTGCAAAGCCGCATTTTTTGTATTCGGATAGGTAAAACTGAAATTTTCAGCACAAATATTACCAGACAATTTTGGACGACTAGCCAAGTGCGCTTTGTTTTCAAACTCTCCCTCTTGCTGCATTAAACTGTCAAGCTGTCTCAAGGCACTCATGGTTTGATTAGAGCGTGTCATTAATCCTGCAAGTTTAGCAACAGGTGAAATAGCGCGTCCTGTTAACATTACCGCTGCAATGATCCCGCCCATAGAAATCAGATTATCTGACACACGGTAAACGCCTAGTACCACTACACCAATAACTGAAATCTGCACCATAAAACTGGCAAAGTTAATCACTGAGTTAGTGATCATTTTAGATTTTAGCAACCAGCTAGAAGTATGACCTATCATTTGTTGCCAAGCATTTTGCACCACGCCTTCGGCACCGTTAGCCTTAATCGACTCCAATGCACCCAAACACTCAATCAGGTGACCATGGCGTAAACTGGAAAACTTATTACTCTCTTCAATCGCGACACGAAGTTTAGGTTGAGTGAAAACTGTATAGCCAATAATGAGTACAGAAGCCACAATGGGAAATAAAGCTAAATCGCCCGCTACTAGCCATATACAAAACATAAATAACAATGCAAAAGGTAAATCCACTAAAGCGGTGATGGTAGCTGAAGAAAAAAACTCTCTGACGTTATCGAACTCAGATATTTGTTTGGCCATGCCCCCTATGCTAGGTGCACGTTTTTCAAGTGGAATGCCTATTACTTTGGCAAATAATTTTGAGGAGACCTCTATATCCACTTTTTTCCCCGCTACGTCAATTAAATAGCCCCGTAACTGTTTTAATATGAAGTCAAATATATAAGCTACACCAGCACCGATAGCTAATACCCATAAAGACTCAAAAGCTAGATTGGGCACAACTTTGTCATAGATGTTCATCACAAAGAGGGGCGAAACTAAAGCAAAAATATTGACCATGACAGAAGCGATAATCACATCTCTGTATATTGGAGTGGCATCTTTTAGGTGTTGCCATAACCAATGTTTTTTGGAGTCATTGATATGCACATCAAAATTTCTGTCACCACGATATTGCTGCTTGATGAGAAATAAATAACCAACAAAATTTGATTCCAGTGTTTCAACTGTGAGTTGCTCCTCGCCTCCTGTTTCAGGTAAGGTAACAACAGCCCTGTTTTCTTGTAAATTGAGTTCTTGTAACACACAAGCCTGTTTGTCTTTAAGCATCAGTATACAAGGCAGTAACATTGAGGGTAATTCGTTCAGTCCTTTTCGGACCAGCTTTGCACTGAGTCCGGCCCGAGAAGCTGCCTGAGGTAAAAGTTCGGGTGTCAGGTAATTGGCAGTAACAGGCAAACCAGCTGTTAAAGCTTCAGCAGAGCAAGGATCGCCAAAATGTTCTGTTAATAACACTAAGCTGTCCAGTAAAGGATCAGAAGTTAAACGCTGTGAAGCGTTAATTGTCCACTGGGTGGGGGGTTGAACCGAGGATTGCACTGAATTTCAAATTCCTTAAACAAACACACCAAACATAACATAAACCATCAAAATATGTCTGTTTTATAAACCACTTGGCCCATGATAAAGACTCTACTACAACAATTCTGATGAGTCTAATTCGGTAATAGGTGCATTTGTCGCCGCAGACGCATCACTGATTATAATAGCTCCACCAGATAACAATCCATTAGTCACTGTGGTGGTCGGGGCATTTTCTGAATCGGCTCCCCTTTTTTCCAACACAATAGATTCATCTGCTTGAGCATTATTAAGAACTGCTGCTTGGTCTATATTGAGCATTGCACCTTCATTTTCACCTATCACCGTTAGATATTTTTCTAATCCTTCGCTGTGTCCATCTGTTAAAATATCACTCAAATCATCAGTGTCTTGGGAATGCAAAAAGGCCGCTTCATCGTCACTTAATAATGCTTTTGTAGCGAAAGACGTATCGATTGTGCCACTAGTTTCATCAACAGCCATATCCACAGATTTGCCAGATGTCTCTGGCGCCGAAGGTATTGCTATATTAATAGTAAGAGTCGCAGAATCAGTTTCAGGATTAACTAGGTCTCCATCTTGAATCGTGTACTCAAATTTTAATTCCATATTAACTCTAGGCAGTGGCATACCACCTATTGTTACAAAGACGTACGCTCCGGCATTATCAATGGTTAATGTGCCGTATTCAGTATTAATGTCGTGTGAGGTGACGGTATCACTGAATAGATAAGTGTCACCGTCATATATAATCTGAGTAACAACAGGTGTACCAAATCCATTAATGGAGGTATCGGCAGAATCTCCAGAGCTACCTCCCGCGACAACACTTCCTTTAACACCACTGGAAAATGCGGTGTCTGTACCATTAACCTTAGTTAATAAAATAAAATTACTATCATTATTAGCATCCGGTGCATTAGTACTAACCTCTATTGTTACCTTGGCAGTATCGGTATCAGTACCATCGCTAAGAGTATACTCAAAGACGGGTTGGGTTGGGGTTGGGCCCTCAAGGAAACCTTTATTTTCATAAGTAAATTCCCCATCAGTATCAATACTCAAAATGCCATTATCATTTGTACCAGAAAATAGTGCATCATCGAGAAGCAAAACATCTACCTCGTTTAACACACCATCTATTATAGTAAACGTAGCAGGACCAGAAATACTAAAATCACCGATATGAGTGATTTTAAGAGTTCCAACACCGTCACCGTCTGTATCTGTACCCCCAAGATTTGTAATTACGTTGCCGCCAACGGATTGTCCTTCGATAACATTATAACTGTCATCTACTGCATCGGGTAACGCGTTAACGTTTGCTACATTCACCGTCACTTCGGCCGTACTGGTATCACCATCCGCATCCGTAATGGTATACGTAAAGGTATCTGCACCTACAAAATCAGTAGCGGGGGTGTAAGTAAAGTTGCCCGCACTGTCTACTGTGACCGTAGCACCATTAACCGAGGCACTATCAAAACCACTGACTGTCGTCACCTCATCACCCAGGTCATCGTTGTCTAACAGTGTGCCGGTAAGTACTGTGTTTTCGTTCATGCCAAAAGTGTCATCTACTGCAAAAGGTAACGCGTTGACTGGGTCGACTGGGTCAATTGGGTCAACCGGGTCAACCGGGTCAACCGGATCTACTGGGTCGACTGGGTCTACCGGATCAACCGGGTCAACCGGATCTACTGGGTCGACTGGGTCGACTGGGTCGACTGGGTCGACTGGGTCGAC
>JAWUXU010000089.1:0-7825 GCA_034111145.1 Paraglaciecola sp. | reverse complement strand
AGTTTTTGGTCGCTGATACGCGACCAAAAATCACTGGGTTTGGAACTGTGCTCAGCGATGTAATTGTGATCATGATCAAACAACATAAAACAAAAATCTTTATCGTAACTTGGCCAACGTTTTTCTGCTGTTGCAGGCGTGCCATTATGGGCAAAGGCAGTCCAGCTGCTTTGTATTTCATTAACCAATTGCGCTACTCTTGGCGTCTTGCCATGAAAATCTTGATCTGTTGTGCCAAATACATAGGCGATATCAGCCGCATGAGTACAGCCAAACTTTTCCATTAGTGAACGCCTGCCCAATTGATAGCGATAGGCACGTCCCCCCGCTTTTATTTGGCTGCTCAAGAGTCGATGGCAAGGTTGTGTAAACCAATATTCACAATACATTTCGCTTAGTTGATTTTGGTAACTAGTAGGGCGGCTTCGACTGATGAGTTGCTGGTTTATTTGTATCAAACATTTGTCAATATCCTCAGCCTCAATTAATAGACAAAGAGCCCTATGCAATGTTTCTTTTGACGATATGTTTTGCTGCAGTAAAGCGGCAAAAAAAGTCCATTCATCGGTGTTTGTGCCAGCAATAATAGCAATGTCTTTGGCACTGCCTTGAGCAATCGCCACATGGGGCGGCAGAGGCAATAATTGATTTTCAATCACAGGGGTGAAAGGTAAGATACCGAATTGTTGGTAGACTTCTGGCCGTGCTAAAAAGTGCGCTTGAATAGACAGTAATTCTGCACTGCTTAAACTGGGAAACTGTTGCAGCGTAAAACCTAACTGGTTGGCACTATTGACAAACTCGGCTGCTACCTTGTTAGCTTTTTCTATAGAAGAATAAGTATGACCAGCACCACTTTGTAAAATAGCCTTGTGAAATAACGTATTAGCTGCGCCAGATGCCAACAAACATGCAATGCTCATAGCTCCCGCGGATTCTCCAAATATGGTGACGTTATTTTTGTCACCACCAAAATGATGGATGTTGTTTTGTATCCATTTTAACGCAGTTATTTGGTCACCGAGTCCTTCATTGCCGGTTGATGGAATAACGCCATCGCTGACGTCGCAAAGCCTCAAAAATCCTAAACTCCCCAATCGATAATTGATTGATACCACAACGATGTTGCCAGAATTTGCTAGTTTTGTGCCCTCGTATTCAGTTAACGATCCACTCCCTCCTTGAAAACCACCTCCATGAATCCACACCATAACCGGCAAGTTTTTATCTATACCGGGTGAGTAGATATTAAGGTTTAAACACGCTTCATTTTGATTTAATTGCTGCACTGGGTTATGAGATATTGGGTTAATGGATGGCAGCTGAGGTGCAATGGGACCCACTTGGCCTCTTTTTTTTGAAAACTCAGCGCCTACAACAGAAGGATGCCAGCGCGATTGCATCCGCGATTGCATCCGCGATTGCTCAGATACCGATGCTGAGTAATCAATTCCTAAAAATTTATGAATATTAATGTTCATTCACCACAGCAATAAACCCTAAAGAAATAAAACATACCAGAGGTTCAAGTTTGGTGCAATGAACATCGTAGTCCAAATAAAACCTAACATTCAAATTGATAAATAAATGTAAAATTTGTTAAATTATTCTTGTAAGTAAAATTAACATACTGTAAGTTCAAATTACGTTTGTTGCATCGTAAGAGAATTTTAAGCGGCGCAGCTATAAAAATTTGTGAGTTCAAATATATGTTGAAGTTAACTTTTTTTACAAAAACTGCTTATGGAGTAGGTCAGATGTCGCAAGGCGTCAAAGACACTGCCTTCCAGTCATTTGTTGTTTTCTATTTCAGTCAGGTATTAGGTATGCCCGCAATTATGGCAGGGGTTGCGGCGTTAATTGCTTTGCTGTTTGATGCAATCACCGATCCTTTAATGGGGGATATTTCTGATAATTGGCATTCGAAGTGGGGGCGTCGTCATCCCTTTATGATAGCTGCGGTTATTCCTTTCCCAATATCTTTGTATATGCTGTTTTCACCGCCGTTGGGTCTTGACCCTCAAGGGTTGTTTTTGTGGTTGTTGGGTTGGTCTATAGTGGTACGAATTTTATTAACTATGTTTAATGTGCCTCACAATGCTTTGGGTGCAGAGCTGAGCCAAGACTACCAAGAGCGCACTAAAATAGTCAGTTATCGTACCTTTTTAGGTTATGTGGGCGGTATTATTTTGTCGGTTGTAGCCCTTAATTCATTTTTTAAAGCATCAGAAAAATTTCCCAATGGCATGTTAAATGTTGAAGGTTACAGCAGTCTAGGTGCACTTGCGGGTATCATTGCTTTTGCGGCGATGACGATGTGTATTCTTGGTACAAAACACACCATCCCATATTTACCCAAGGCACCTGAAAATCAAAAGAAAGTGGATTTAAGTCGCAGCTTTAAGGCTTTTGCCGAAGCGCTTAAATTAGGGCCTTTTAGAATTATTTTTACTGTACAAATCATGACAATGATCGCTGGTGGGGCAGGGGCAACCTTTATGCTGTATCTCGGCAGTTACTTTTTTGAACTATCTACCGCTGAAATTTCTTTATTAACGTTGACCATAGTGGTGGGCTTAATACCCGCGTCTATTATTGCGCCTGTGTTGTCAAAACGTATTGATAAAATGCCCAGTTTAGTTGCCTGCCTATTAGTGGCTACGGCCTTCAGTTTTAGCCCCATATATTTGCGCTTATTAGGGGGTTTGCCCGAAAACGGCTCACCGTTAATTATGCCGATACTGTTTGCCACTTATGTCGTTGGCTATAGCTTTTTTATAGCAGCAGGCATAGTGATTGGTTCTATGTTGGCAGATATTGCTGACTTACATGCATCCAATACAGGTAAACGTCAGGAAGGACTGTTTTTTGCGGCCAACTCGTTTGCTCAAAAAGCCACATTCGGTCTAGGCACTTTATTCGCGGGCATTGGACTCGACCTGATTGCTTTTCCAAAACAGGTGGATGTATCTATGGTCTCTGAGCAGACCATTTATAACTTGGGTTTAATTGCAGGGCCATTGCCCTTCGCTATTTATTTACTCGCGGCTTTCATCGCCACTAAATACGATTTAAATAAAACACGACATGCAGAAATTTCTGAACGACTTTCTACGCAGCTTCCTGCACAAAGAACTGCACAAAGAACCACACAAAAGCAGCACAGTTAGTGGCACATAAAACTAGATCAACGGATTAAATACTAAAACTAAACATAATTAATAAAGATGGGGAAACACTATGATCCTGAATACTCATAAACACACTGCTTTTAAACAAATAGCTTTTAAACAAATAGCTTTTAATCGAATAGCTTTTAAACTCACCCCTTTGGCCTGTGCATTAATTTGTATTGGAACAAGTTCAACGGTCTTCGCCCAAGAAGCGTCCGAAACAGTCGAGCCATCAGGCATAGAAGTAATTGAAATTACCTCCACAAAACGTGTTACATCACTGATGGAAACGGGCCAAGCGGTCAGTGCCTTTAGTGAAGAAAGCATGGCGCAGATGAATATCGATGGTAGCCAAGATCTGGTGCAATATTCCCCCTCGTTAATTATTTCCTCTAGCAGAATATCTATTCGCGGGGTGGGACGTCCCAACACTGCACTAGGCTCTGATCCGGGTGTAGGCATATACATTGACGGTGTATACAACACTGAAAACGGTATTTTTGATTATTGTAATTTTTGCGATATTGACCGTATTGAAGTACTCCGTGGTCCTCAGGGAACCTTATACGGCAGAAACGCTGTAGGTGGCGCCATTAATGTCATCAGTAAAGAGCCTGAAAGAGAATGGGGTGGTTATGTTAATTTGGAAATGGGCAACGATGGTCATTTAGTGACGCAGGGTCAAGTGACCGGTCCTTTAGGTGAAACATTTTCTGCTATCGCTACAGTGTCTAAAATGGAACGCGATGCGCTACAAGAAAACCTAGCGGCTGATGTTGGAGACTTGGATAACAGAGTCCGAACTTATTATTCAGCTACCTTAAAAGCGGATTGGACTGAAAACTTCACCAGTACTTTACGTTACATGAATTATGATCGCAGCGAAAACCCGTCACCTGGTTATTTAGCTGATGCTTACCCTACAGACTTTGTGAATCTTGGTGAGGGTCCTTTACCCGGTATTTTCACCGGTTCAAATGCCCTTAACCATGTGTCGGGATACACCATTGCCAATCCTGCAGTGAATGATATTAATCAAACCAACGTTGATACATTAGGCCAACAAGATGTCGAAACCCAACGCACAACGTTCATCAGTACTTTGACATTAGACGATTTGGAATTTAAATACACCTATGGTGATAATAAGTTTACTTACGATTCTATTGCTGACGGTGATGTCTCAAATGCAGCCTTTGGAGGCATGAATTTTTCGGAAATGTTTAGGCAGATCACTACACTGGTTGGCATCCCAGGCGGTGTTTATTTACCTAACCCTTTAACGGGCCAACCTATTACACTTGCCTCTGATATGACCGCGAGTGTTAAACAGTCAGGTGAGTTTACATCTCATGAATTACAAGTGGTGTCCAACTACGATGGAGGCTTAAATTTCATTGCTGGATTGTTTTATTTCAACAGTGAAGAGAGTCAATATAGCGACTTTGTGGAACGTGGTTTTGGTTTAATGCAAGGAGATGCGATTGCTGCTAATTATGGTGGTTTTCCTCCTGAGTTAGGTTTACCTGCAGACAGTGGTACTTTCTTAGGTTTTCCGGGTTTTCAGCCTGGGCTTTATCAGTTTTATTCTTCATTAATTGGTGCGCCTTTTGAGGCAACCGCTAATGGCGATGGTGGCTTTTTATACTATGGTCAAAATGAGCTCGAAACTACCGCTAGTGCTGTATATGGGCAACTAGAATATCAAGTCAACGATGCACTCGCTTTAACGGCTGGCTTGCGCTACTCAAATGATGAAAAAATAGGTGGCGACGATGTATTTACGTATTTATCAGTACCTAAAAGTCAGCGGACTGTAGAAGATAGTTGGAGCAAGGTAACGTGGCGTTTACAAGCAGATTGGAATGTTGACAAAGATACATTTGTTTATAGCTATATATCCACTGGTTTTCGCTCTGGCGGCTTCAACTTGGGCGCTGCGACACTCACACCAGTAGATGTTGTTGACCCAGAAGAATTGACGGCATATGAAATAGGCTATAAAAAATCATTATTTGAAAATAATGTTAATCTTTCTTTAGCGGCTTTTTACTACGACTATGCTGACTTACAGGTGCTTGCTGAAGTCACCGAGGGCGGGGTGACTACTGCCGCTTTTGACAATGCAGCTGAAGCTACCGTGATGGGTTTAGAAGCCGAATTGCAGGCATGGTTGACTTCAGATTTACGTATTATGGCCACCTACTCTTACATCAATTCAGAATACGACAACTATACAGCCGTTGATTCTACTGCTTGTGCCATATTAGGTGAATGTGATGTGCAAGACTTATCAGGTAATCAATTAAACATGGCACCAGAGACCAAGTTTTCACTTTCTGCAAGCCAGTTCTTTGAATTAGATGAAATGGGTACAGTCCTTCTTACAGCAGGTTATTCTTATGTGGGTGAGCAGTATTCCCGAGCGTTTAATCGCAGTGACTGGGATCTAGTCGACGGCTATGACCGAATCGATGCCCGTTTGAGTTGGACTTCCCAAAGCGAAGCCTTTGAGGTGGCAGCGTTTGTGAGAAATGCCGCTGATGAACGTGACGTTTTACGTTACACCACGCCTTCTACAGTGACTCGTTTGCAAAATGCCGAGCTGTCTGATCCCATCTCTTATGCCTTACAAGTTCGTTATAGTTTTTATTAGAATGTAGATCCGCATCAGAGCTCTATTTTGGGGCTCTGATGGGTGATGCAAACTTGTTTTTAATAAGAAATATAGATTGGCTTAATTATGAATTTTGAGACTGTCATCAGGCAATGTGCTTGGTTTAATGGTTTGCCCAACATTATGGGATACAAACTGATGAAGGCATTTTGACTTTGACCGGTCAGAAATATTTGGTCAAAAACATGCTGGCATTAAAAGCTAAAACACAGCTCAAAAACGAATAAACGTTTTTGCAAAGTAGACATCAGAAGTGTCACCCCGGAGACAGCTGGCCTGAGGTTTTAGCTGTAATGTATCAATACTCGGTATTGGCACGTTGAGCCTAGCTCCCAGGGTACAGCTCCCGAGGCTCGGCTCCGAACATTATATTAGAAGAATAGATTAAAAAATTAGGTGGTTTTATGAATGCGGTTAATAACAGTGTCGATAACATCGAACATTTTGATGTGCTGATAGTCGGTGCAGGTTTATCAGGAATAGGCTCTGCTTACCATTTAAAAACTCAACTGCCTGAGAAAAGTTTTTGTGTACTGGATGGCATGGAAAGTTTTGGCGGTACTTGGCTAACCCATAACTATCCTGGTGTTCGTTCGGACAGTGACTTATTCACTTTTGGCTATCGATTTAAACCTTGGACCGGGTCTCCGATTGCCAAAGGTGCTGAAATTTTAAATTACATGGGCGAAGTCATCGCTGACAATCATATGAGTCAGCACATTCGCTACAACCATCATGTGCTTGGTGCTAGTTGGGACAGTGTGAGTCAACTTTGGACCATTACTGCATTTAAAAAAGACAGCAAAGAAACCGTCCTTATTACCGCTCACTTTTTATGGATGTGCCAAGGCTATTATAATCACGAGAAAGGTTATACCCCTGACTGGAAGGGCAAAGATGATTACCAAGGTTTACTTGTGCATCCACAGGATTGGCCAAAGGATTTGAATTACAAAGATAAAAAGGTGGTCATCATTGGTTCCGGTGCCACTGCTGCCACTTTAGCGCCTAACATAGCTGAAGATTGTGAACATGTGACATTGCTACAGCGTTCTCCCACCTATTTTATTCCAAGAGAAAATCACAACCCACTGACGGACCAATTACGTGAGATAGGGGTTGACGATGCATGGATACATGAAATAACGCGTAAGCAATTACTTCAAGAGCAGGCCGGTTTTATTCAACTGTCTACTCAATATCCAAATGAAGTTAAAAAAGGCCTGATTGATGGGGTGGCAGCACTTCTAGACGATGATTTTGATGTGGAGAAACACTTTACCCCTAAGTATGCCCCTTGGAGACAACGTATAGCCGTTGTGCCTGAAGGCGATATTTTTGCGGGCATTCGCTCAGGAAAAGTGGGCGTTAAAACAGACCAAATTGAGTGTTTTAACGAAACGGGCATTGCGCTGCAGTCGGGCGAACAACTTGACGCTGACATCATTATTTCAGCCACAGGGTTTAACTTGTCGGTGCTAGGTGGGATTGAATTTTCGGTTGACGGTAAAATTGTCGATTTCTCTGAAAAAGTGGGCTACCGAGGCATGATGTTTACCGATGTGCCTAATATGGTGTGGGTGATGGGGTATTTTCGTGCAAGTTGGACCTTACGTGTCGATTTAATTGGCGATTTCATCTGCCGCTTGTTAACACATATGGACCAAAAACAGGTTAAACAACTCACCATGACACTGCGCGATGAAGATGCTGACATGCAGTTGTTACCTTGGATTGATACACAAGAATTTAACCCCGGGTATATGCTGCGGTCGTTACATTTGATGCCCAAACGCGGCAACAAAGCGGACTGGCAACATACCCAAGATTATTGGGTAGAAAAAGAGACTCTACCCAAAGTCAATTTAGACGACAAACTGTTTGTGTATAAGTAATTATCCATGAAGCCATTTGTTTTCTCGACCACTAAATCAATCATTAGCGAAATAGGTGCTGTGGAGCGGATTGCCGATAT
>JAWUXU010000088.1:0-7236 GCA_034111145.1 Paraglaciecola sp. | reverse complement strand
CGTCACCAGATTGGTTGTACCTGGACCAGCGGAGGCAGTGCAAAACATCATGCGACGACGTAAGTTTTGTTTGGCATAAGCCGCGGCTGCAAAGCCCATTGATTGCTCATTTTGACCGCGATACAGCGGTAATTCTTCTTGAGAAGAGTATAGAGCTTCGCCAAGGCAGGTAACATTACCATGCCCAAAAATACCAAAACCGCCACCAAAAATACGAGTTTCAACGCCATCAATCTCAATAAACTGATTTGCCAAATAGCGCACAATCGCTTGTGACGTGGTCAATGTTATCGTTTTTTCTTCTTTCACCATTATTCACCTACCATTATCAATTCTATAGAGATTGGATTTGTCGAGATATTTTTTCAATTGTACTCACATTGCAAGCGCTTGCAATGTAAATTTATCAACTTCATATTAACATTATTTGTTTTTGCCTCTCCCCCCTGCCGGTTAACGCGGGTGTCCTTATAAAGAAACACCTACGAGTCACCCATTAAGGAAATAAGGACCATTATTTATCTACTTTAGAAGCATTTTTGGTTTTTAATTAATACGGCTCCATTAAAGATAATATTTCGCCCCCCCTGGGTTGTAACAAGAGAGCGTACCCATAAATATGGATGAAGTTATACTCACTGATTATTAAATCTACCCCATGCATTGCCCATCGATGAACCGTTTCATTAAATGAATGGCAAATTACCAACACATTTTATCTAAAAAGTTAATGACTGATTTTCGTACTCGTAAAAACGAGTAATGTCGCAATACTAACGAACAGCATAATCATCAGTTTTGTAATTCAGTTAAAAAATTAACGGGCAAGTCATTGCAAATAACAAGGGTCAATTTATAATAATTTTATATTGTGCCATCATCTATATGGATACGTAGACTAAACCTAGTGCAAAACAACCAATCTGTGAGTGAAAATGAGTGTGAATTTAGGGCTAAAAAAAGGAAAAGGCCAAGTTACGGCCCTTGACGTGGCAAATGAACTTGGAGTCTCAATTTCAACCGTTTCCAGAACATTCACACCTGGTGCCAGTGTCTCTCCAAAAATGGAAGAGAAGGTATTAGCTGCAGCGAAAAAGTTAGGCTACCGTCCAAATGTTTTGGCTAGAAGTTTGATGACTCGTAAAACCGGCTTAATTGGTATTCTTATAAAAGATTTTGATAATCCTGCTTATTTGAAAATCATCGACGAGTTGACCTTAGCAATACAATTACGTGGTCTACAAGCTTTAGTAATTAATATGGCACATACAGCGGGTATACGTGAATCGGTCGACATGATTATGCAGTACCAGGTTGACGGCTTAGTCGAAACGTCCGGAAGCAGTATTGATCCGAAGCTTGCTGAAGAATGTCAAAGGGTGAACACGCCGCTCATTCAATTTGGATATAATTCCAAAAAAACACAAACCAGTGCGGTATGCTGCGATGATTTTTCAGGTGGAATGCAAGCCGCTGAATTATTTTATAAAATGGGATACAAGAATCTTGCTTATATCGCCAGCGATCGTAGCGACCCGAGTATGGAACGACGAGATGGCTTTATGTCTGTTGTGGATCAGAAGGAGGGCAACAAGCATGTACCCATTGAATTTGCCGGTGATTGGACCTATAAGGGGGGTGTCGATGCGGCAAGTCAATTACTGACGACTAATAGTCCACCTGACGCTATTTTTTGTGCAGATGATATCATTGCTATGGGCGTGATGGATGCGGCACGTTCAAAATTTGGTCTGCGTGTTCCTGAAGATCTTGGGGTAGTTGGTTTCGATGATATTCACCTCTCTGACTCTTACGCTTATTCATTAACGACCATTCAGCAACCCTATAATAAGATGATTGAAGCTGCATTGGATCTGATGAATCGCATGATAGAGGACCCGTCTCGCCCATCTGAAGTGCAATTATTTTCTGGTAAACTTGTGATCCGTGAAAGCCACAATAGGACACGAACTTAACTATTTACTTAAGCCTATGTTGGTATAAGAAACGACCATCATATTAAGTACAAATGGCATGATCAACTTGTGATTTTTCGTGCATCCTCAACTTGCCCCCGTATTCCATGGCAACGGTCGGTTTCATGTGAGGGCTTGCCGCTCTTATAACGTTTCGATTATCTTAGGTTACGGTGCTTCTTGCATTAAATCTTAGAAGGAAAGTACGAGTGCATCACTCTCAATTGAGAATAGCCAAAGTGGCAGTATAAGCGGGAAATTTAACGATGAAATTCCTGCCTAAATGCATCTTGGCTACTGTCAACAAATACCTGTTCGAGTTGTTTTATCGGGCAATTAAGCACCCAACCGTCATAAATACGCACTATCAGGAGAGACATCATGGAATGAATATTCCATGATAATTATTTGTAGAAATATCATATTACATGCTAAGATTTTTGAATAGTAAAACCCACTAAGCGGTATTACGTTTATAAAGGGTATTGTTAATATTATAACCATGAAAAATAACACTGAGTCTTTAATCAAGCCCCTTGCAAGGTCACAAGCAGAATTGTGTGTGCAGATCCAACAGAAATTTTCACGATTGAGCAAGCGATTGCAACAGCTTGCCCATTATATTTTAGAGAATCAAGCAGAGATCGCCTTTAATACGGTAGTGACAATCGCGGAACGGGCTAATGTCCATCCCTCTAGTTTGATCCGGTTTGCTAATGCCTTTGGATTTAGTGGTTTTAGCGATATGCAAAAATTGTTTAAAGCAAAGATAATCGAAGGTAACAGCGACTATCAACAGCGAATTGAAGCGGTACAGGGAGATACAAGTCTAACTCAAGAACCCGCCAACAAGCAGTTGTTGTCTCAATTGTGTGAGGCAAATAATCAAGCATTGTCGGTGCTGGCTAAACAAATAGATGCAAAAGCCTTAGGCCGCGCACAGGAAATTTTAAATCAGGCCAGTGTTATTCACATACAAGCAGTGCGACGGGCGTTTCCAGTCGCCACGTATTTTGCGTACTTACTCGGTAATATAAATAAACCTGCACACTTGATAGATAATTTAGGTGGTATGCACAAACAACAACAAACCCTTATCAATGCAGATAGTGTACTTGTGGCAATAAGTTTTTATCCCTACGGATCCGAAACCACAGAACTTGCGCAAAATGCGGCAGCTAGGGGTGTGCCGGTTGTCGCTTTTACCGACAGTTTACTCAGCCCTTTGGCGCAATTAGCTGAAGTATGCTTTTGTGTTAAAGAAGCAGAAATACACTGTTTTCGTTCGCTAAATGCCACTATGAGTTTGGTCCAAGCAGTGGCAATTAGTTTAATCCCGAGGTCAGAAATTGACTCTGACCCTTCCTTGACATCCATGGTGTAAACATATGTCTTATCTACACAGTAAAGCTACAAATCCTGACGAAAATGGCTGTATACAGAACATTACTCCAGCTTCTGCCAACTGGGCATACGTCGGTTTTGAAGTTCGAAAATTATCAACTGGCCAGCAGATGAGTTATGCCACCGGCGAGCAAGAAGTATGCATGGTGATCATTTCTGGTAAAGCTGATGTTAGCACTAAGGGAGAAAGTTGGCATGACATCGGCAGTCGAATGTCTGTATTTGAACAACAGGCTCCTTATTCAGTCTATGCTCCCCCAGGTGATCACTTTACATTAAAAGCCAACACTGAGTTAGAGATTGCTTTTTGCAAGGCCCCCGCTGTCGGTAAATATCCAGCTCGGTTGATTACACCCCAGCAATGTATTTATGAAACCAGAGGACAAGGTACTAACGAGCGACATGTATGCAATATCCTGTTCGGCAATTTACCTGCAGAGAAATTGCTAGTAGTTGAAGTCATTACCCCCAGCGGTAATTGGTCGAGTTATCCTCCCCACAAACACGATACACAAGACCCACCCAATGAAACTTTCTTGGAAGAAACGTATTATCACAAACTCAATCCTGAGCAAGGATTTGCATTTCAACGGGTCTATACAGATGATCGCAAAATAGACGAGACAATTAGCGTAGAAAACAACAGCGTTGTAATGGTGCCAGAAGGTTATCACCCGGTTGGCGCACCCCACGGTTATGACCTGTACTACCTCAATGTGATGGCAGGTCCGAGCCGTGAGTGGATATTTAAAAATGATCCTGCCCACGAGTGGATTGTCAATCAATAATATTGGGCATCGGGAAAAATAGTTAGTCATCAAGCAAATAATTGATAAAACTGAAAATGGTCCCTTTGCTGATTTTACCGTTCATAACGACCGTGGTTGATAGTTATGAACGGTAAAATAATTGAAACTAAAACACCCGATGCAAACGACTCAAAGGGCGAAAAATGCTTTTTAGCCTTATTTTAATTTCACAGGAAGACCTGTCTCTAAAGCCTCTTGCGCAGCCTCAACCAATGCTTGGGCCGCGAGCCCGTCTTTGAAGGATGGGTGGACGGGCGTTCCTGCTAGCAGCCCCTCTACAAACGCGCCAAGTTGATTTCTGTAAGCATCTTGATAACGCTCAATAAAAAACTCATGCAGTTGACCTTTTGAACCGGTTCCATCTGATGAATATTTGGTTAAGCCATTAGGATGTGGATTGTCAGAAAGCAACATGCCTTTCTCACAAAATGCTTCAACCCGTTGATCATATCCGTATGCACAACGTCGAGAACAATTGATGTGAATAAGTTTTCCCGTCGCTGTTTTCATGATGATCATGGCGCTATCAATATCCCCCATCTCTGCAACTTGCTTATCAACGAGCACGCTGCCTAAAACTTGTATTTCTATAGGCTCTTCCCCTAAAATAAATCGGGCAAGATCGAAGTCGTGGATCGCCATGTCACGAAATAAGCCTCCCGATCCTTTAAGGTATTCAATAGGAGGCAATCCGGGGTCTCGACTGGTGATGATTAGTTGTTCTAATTTTCCAAACTCACCCGTTGATACAGCCTCTTGAAGTGAACGATGACTTGGATCGTAGCGACGATTAAATCCAATTTGAACAGGTACAGCACTATTTTTTATGGTGTCCCAGCACGCTTCAACTTTTTTAAAATCCAAATCAATGGGCTTTTCACACAACACTGCTTTACCTGCTTTAACAAAACGAGTCAGTAAATCTACATGTGTATCTGTACTGGTAGCGATTAATACCGCCTGCACTCGGTCGTCATTTAATATTTGCTCTACGGAATCCGCAGCAAATGAGCCATGTGTTTTGGCTGCCTTAGTGGCTGATATTTGATGTGTATCATATATATAAAGTAACTCTGCCTGAGGATGAGCAGCAATGATGCTTGCGTGCATATTGCCTATTCGTCCCGCACCTAGTAGTGCAAATCCAACCATTTACTTCTCCCAATTAATTTATTCGATAATGTTGTAATCTTTTTAGCCACACCACACTCATTGTGAGTAGCACTTTACGTGGAATTAAGTTTTACCCATGCGCCGTTTTTAGTGGAAGAGTCCACCGTCGCCTGTATAAAACTGACGCCTTGTACACCATCGGTAATCTTTGGGTATACTTCAGATGATGGCTTATTCTCTCTACCCAATTTTGACCCTATAATTGACTCAGCGAAATCAGCATAAAGGGTCGCAAAACTTTCTCGATACCCCTCTGGATGGCCGATAGCCATCTGACTTGCCTGGTTCGCCATATCATATAGTCCAGGTCCCCCCTTTACTAAACACTGTGCTGGAGCATCTAATCGACGATAAAGAAGTTCATTAGGTTGTTCTTGACTCCATTCAATTCCCCCTTTACTGCCAAACACCCTCAAATAAAGGCCATGCTCGGCACCCGCTGCAGCTTGCGTAATCCACAACGAACCTCTTGCACCATTTGAGTAACGCAATTGAATATTGGTATAGTCCGTTGCCTTCCTCCCGGGCACTAAAGTACAATTATCTGCGCTGATTTCACTTGGCATCATACCGCTTACAAAATTTGCTAAGTGATAACAGTGTGTACCAATGTCCCCAACGATTAAATCTGGGCCGGCGATAGCTGGCTCCATATGCCAGTTCGACTGATCTAATTCACTGTCTGTTAATTGAGCCAAATGCCCTTGAACATAGTTGCACTGCACCATGCGGATTTCGCCCAAATCCCCGGCCGCAATCATTGCCTTGGCCTGGCGAACCATGGGGTATCCAGAATAGCAGTATGCTACACAAAATTTCTGTTGGGATTTTTGCACTTGCTTTTCTAGGGCGAGTGCCTCTTCTAATGAATTGGTTAGGGGCTTTTCACACATGACATGCAAGCCATGATCAAGGGCGAGACAAGCAATGTCATAATGGCTATTATTGGGGGTCATAATCGCAATGACATCAATACCATCATCTCGCAACGATTCAGCTCGAATCATCTGTGCAGCTGAACCATATCCCCTTGGGACTAAAAGTTGCTCAGCAGCAGCAAGAGATCTAAGGGGATCAGATGAGAACACCCCCGCGATTACCTCATACTGTCCGTTCATCAAGGCCGCTCCCCGGTGAACCGAGCCAATAAATGAACGCAGCCCGCCTCCCACGACGCCTAGTCTTAAACGCCTTCCTAGTGATGTTTGATTATTTGTCACCTTTCTTAGCTCCTATTTCTACTGGGTAAAGACGAAAAACATACCAATGGTGGCTATAGATATCGCTATTCCTACGGGTACGCCATAACGCCATGGAGTCATGTCGACAGGAGGCACGATTTCTTCAACACTCGCTTTCTGTGCTTGAGGCTTGAACCGACTGATCCCGACCATCACAGCAATAGTCAGTATGAAGACCACTGCCAGGAAATGCAGGAAGTGAATATCGTCAGCGAGACCGAAATAGGACTTGAGTACATATTGGACTTGATCGCCAAAATGAAACACCAACAAATAAAACATAATAGGGCCTACGATCAAGCCCGTTTTTGCGGCTGTCGCCGATACTTTTTTGGTGAACATTCCCAACAACAGTATGGCAAGCATCGGGCCGAAAAATGTTGCATTTATTTTTTGTAAATAATTAAATAAACTCCCTCCAGTATCAAGCATGCCAGCAATAACCATAGAAGAAATCGCCACACACACACTAAATATCCTACCGACTTTAATCAGTTCCAATCCGGTGCTTTCACGTTTGACGATGCTCGGATACACCCCTTGTGCAAATAATGTGGCCGAACTATTCAATACACTATTAAAGGTACTGAGTATTGCGCCGACCAATACCGCAGCGAAGAGCCCTACCAGCCA
>JAWUXU010000087.1:0-19577 GCA_034111145.1 Paraglaciecola sp. | reverse complement strand
AGAACTCTGCGAGTTGGTGTATAACCGTTTAGACGATGCAGGTTTTATCAGTAAACGTGTCATTAGCCAGTTATACGACCCTGAAAAAGAAATGTTCTTGCCCGATCGTTTTGTACAAGGCACTTGCCCTAAGTGTGATGCACACGATCAAAATGGCGACAGCTGTGATGTATGCGGTGCCACTTACGACCCAACTGAATTAAAAAACCCTCGCTCTGTCGTATCCGGTGCAGAGCCAGTATTGCGTGATTCTGAGCATTATTTCTTCGATTTACCGCAGTTTCAAGACATGTTGCAAGACTGGTTACAAAGCGGCGCTGTGCAACCAGAGATTGCCAACAAACTCAAAGAATGGTTTGAAGAGGGCATGCAACAATGGGACATCAGTCGTGATGCCCCTTATTTTGGTTTTGAAATTCCTAATGCGCCAGGCAAGTTTTTTTATGTGTGGGTAGATGCTCCAGTTGGTTATATGGCCAGCTTCAAAAACCTGTGCGATAAAAAAGGGATCAATTTTGACGAATATTGGAATAAGGATTCAGATGCCGAGCTCTACCATTTTATTGGTAAAGACATTACCTACTTCCACTGTTTATTCTGGCCAGCGATGCTTGAAGGCGCAGGCTTCAGAAAACCTACAGGCGTAAATGTACATGGTTTTGTTACTGTAAACGGTGCCAAAATGTCTAAATCAAAAGGGACATTTATTAAAGGTCGTACTTATTTAGATCATCTTAACCCTGAATATTTACGTTATTACTTTGCCTCTAAACTCAGTGATGCTGTGTCGGATATTGATCTTAACTTTGAGGATTTCGCGCAAAAAGTGAACTCAGACTTAGTCGGTAAAGTGGTGAACATTGCGAGCCGCTGCGCTAGTTTTATCACTAAACGTTTTGACGGCAAGTTATCCAGCAATGTGCTTGAACCAGAACTAGTCGCAGAATTTCATCAGGCACAAGCAAGCATTGCACAGGCCTTTGAAAAACGTCAGTACCACAAAGCCGTACGTGAAATAATGGCGTTAGCCGACAAAGCTAATCAGTTTATTGATACAAACGCCCCTTGGGTGACGATTAAAGACGATACCAAACAACAATTTACTCACGATGTATGTTCGTTAGGTATTAACCTGTTTCGTATTTTAGTGGTGTATTTAAAACCTGTTGTACCTACTTTAGCAGCACAATCTGAAACGTTCTTAAATGACGAACTAACCTGGGGAAGTTCACAAAGCGTATTAACTGATCACCCCATTAATAAATTTAAAGCCCTTATGCAAAGAGTCGATATGGATAAGGTGAACGCTATGATTGAAGACTCAAAAGAACACTTAGAAGTGGTAAATCAACAACAACATCAACCTCAACCAGAACCTCAAGTCGATACACTTAGCCCACTAGTTAAAGATCCCATAGCAGAAACCATCAGCTTTGAAGATTTTGCTAAAATTGATCTGCGAATAGCACGTATTGTAAAAGCTGAACATGTAGAAAAAGCAGATAAGTTGTTACGCTTAGAATTAGACTTAGGAGGTGAAACTCGCCAAGTCTTTGCAGGCATAAAATCTGCTTACCAGCCCGAGGATTTAGAAGGTAAGTTGACCGTAATGGTGGCTAATTTAGCATCCCGTAAAATGCGTTTTGGTATGTCAGAAGGTATGGTGTTAGCTGCTGGGCCTGGCGGTGAAGATATTTGGATATTGCAGCCACATGACGGCGCACAACCGGGTATGAGGGTTAAATAAAATATTTAACTGTGGCTAGTAGCGCTTTGCTAGCCACTCTTTGCAGCTTTAAACCTTTAAACCTTTAAACCTTTAGACCTTTAGACCTTTAGACCTTTAGAGCAATGAATGCTGGGATACCAGGTAACAAATACCGAGCATTTTTAGGGGTAAGCTGAGTGTTTTAATTACAGCCCCTTTCTGATTTTTTTCATTTATATTATTCGTGCACTCTTTTTATATTCTTGGTGCACTCTTTTTATATTCTTGGTGCACTCTCTTTATATTTTTGGTGGACCCTCTTTATATTCTTGGTGGACATTGTGGTGAATCAGCCTTTTTCTGTCTTGTGTAATAATGTAATAAACCAGTTATTATTCTTGGGATGGTTTCCAAGCTGCCTTAACTCGCATCGCACCGTTTCTGACACTTGCGCCCACAGTCGAAAATTTAGCCTTGGCTTTCCATTTAGGTTTTATTAAAGATAAAGGAATTTCCCGCTTTCTGGCCACTATCACATACATAGTAGTGAACAACGATAGGTATTGATGGCACCATTGGCTCCATCGGCTCCATCGGCTCCATTTTGAAGATGTGCTAAGTTTTCGTTGTAAAAACAGCTCATTAAACAATAAATGTTTCACCTCCACTATTTCAAAACCTAACAGATGCAACCAATCTTTTACCCTTGCGCTGCTAAAAAAACGCGCTTCGTGCAATATATTGCCTTTGTTGATAGGCAAATATTTAAATAAACCACATAGACTAAGCGGATTAAATCCAGTAATGAGAAGATAGCCATTAGGCATAATGGTTCTGTCTACTTCTCTTAATATTTGATGAGGATCTCTGGCAAAGTCTAGTTCGTGAGCTAACAAAAAAGCATCAATACTGTTTTTACTCACCGGTAAATCATCAGATGTCGCAACTAAACTTGTAAAAGGCTGTGTGTTGGATGTGACATTGATTTGATGTTTTATCGGGCAAGCAGCGAGTTCAATTTGACTGCTTAAATGCCCTAAACGAACCAAGTGATAACCAAAGAGCTTTCGGCTCACTTCGGCTATTTCACTTTCAATCAAACATTTAAGCTCATCACCCACAGGTAAATCATGCCATAGCTCTGGTTTGGTTGGGTGGTTTTTGATTAACGCTGGTTTCATAAGATCTATGGTACTCTAAAACTAATAAACTGTTAATCCCAATGTTTTTGAAAGGAAACACAATATGTCTATAACCGTTATCCCCATCAAAGCATTTAATGATAATTATATATGGTGTCTGCGCAATCAAACCCACTGCGCCGTTGTTGATCCTGGCGATGCTGCGCCTGTTTTAACCTATTGCCAAGACAATCAACTGACCCTTTCAGCTATTATCATCACGCATCATCATTGGGACCACACTGGTGGTATTGATGCACTATTGGCAACCTTTCCGGATATTCCAGTTTACGGTCCTCAGAATAAGGATATTAAACAAATAACGATACGCTTATCCCAAAGTGATGATGTAGAACTGGAGCAACTAGGCGTAAAATTTTCCGTTTTAGAAGTACCTGGACATACCTTAGACCATATCGCTTATTATGGTGATACCGGCCTGTTTTGTGGCGATACATTATTCTCAGCTGGTTGTGGTAGATTATTTGAAGGATCACCACAGCAAATGTTTCAATCTTTAGCCAAGTTAACCGCACTTCCTGCTGATACTGTGGTCTATTGCACCCATGAATATACTATGGCGAACATCGCATTTGCTGAGGCTGTAGAGCCAAATAATCAAGCATTAATTGATTACAAACACTGGGCGAATGAACAACGAAAAAAAAATATACCCACCCTACCAACGAGTATTCAAAGGGAGTTATCGGTGAATCCATTTTTGCGTTGTGGTAGCCCTGAATTAGTGATGAGTGTAAACCAGAATATGGGAGTAACGTTAACAACTGAACAGGCCACTTTTGCTTCATTAAGAAGCTGGAAAGATAATTTTTAACGAGTAGAATAAATCATACATCATACAACCTGCAACAAGTTACGTTTACTAGTTTCAGCTGTTCATAACGTAAAATACATCACAGCAATTAAAAATAAAAAAGGAAAAACATTGCCATCGCATACTCTTCTATCACTAGCCTTGATCATCACCTTGTCTGCCTGCAATGCAACTACGCCGTGTGATCAACCTAGTGAACTTGAACAAGAACACCAAATTACTGAGCAATTTACTGAGCAAATTATTGAGCAAGCTATTGATCAAAATATTGAGCAAAATTTAGCTTCGTGTGAGCAATCTAAAAAACAAGCAGAAGACCATTTTGATTGTGAGTCTTCTAAATCAGGCACTATACCGATTACTCATCCAATTGAGACAGTCGAAGTAGTCGTTGTGGTACCAGGAGAAATAGTTGAGGCGGCGGCTGAAATAGAAATTAAAGATGTATGGCAGAGAGTCCGTAGCCAGCTGAATTTTGAATTTGAAGATAACAAACGTATTACAGCTCAGCGTAACTGGTACCTAAAACACCCTAATTATATGAAACGAGTGGCTAAGCGTGCTAAACCTTTTTTGCATTTAATAGTCGAAAAACTTGAACAGCAAAATATGCCTTTAGAGCTTGTTTTACTGCCCATTGTAGAGAGCGCTTTCGACCCGTTCGCTTATTCTCATGGTCGTGCAGCTGGTATGTGGCAGTTTATCCCATCTACGGGTGAACGTTTTGGTATGAAACAAACATGGTGGTACGACGGCCGTCGTGACGTAATGGGATCTACCCAAGGCGCTATCGATTATCTGAACTACTTAGTTAAAATGTACGATGGTAATTGGCTACATGCATTAGCTGCTTATAACAGTGGTGAAGGCCGTGTAAAACGATCTATCAAAAAGAACAAAAAAGCAGGTAAGCCGACAGATTTTTGGAACTTAGATTTACCCAGAGAAACGCGTGCATATGTGCCTAAACTTCTTGCCCTTGCCGATATATTAACCAACAGTGATAAGTATGATTTTGAGTGGCCTAAAATTGATAATATTCCATTTACTCAAGAAGTAGCAGTAGGCTCACAAATCGATTTAGCCTTAGCGGCAGAGATGGCAGGACTCACAGTGAAAGAGTTGCACGCACTTAACCCTGGTTATAATCGCTGGGCCACCGATCCGAATGGTCCATATAATTTATTATTACCCATAGATAAGGCCGAGAAATTCTCTACTGAGCTAGCTAAAACGGATAGTTCACAGCGACTAAATTGGGTCAGGCATAAAGTCAAAAGTGGTGACAGCTTATTAAAACTAGCAAAGAAGTATCACACCACAACCGATATCATCGGCAAAGTAAATGAGCTAAAAAGTAATGTTATTATTGCGGGGGAACATCTGATAATTCCTGTGGCGCTAAAGTCCTTGGACTCTTATTCTTTATCTCAAGACGAACGCCTAGCCAAAATCCAGTCGAAAAAAAGTGGTGAATATAAACTTAATCATACTGTCATAAATGGCGATACCTTTTGGGATCTTAGCCGCGAATATAAAGTTAACTTGCGTCAACTGGCGAAGTGGAATGGCATGGCCCCAACAGATACTCTGCGCCCAGGTAAAAAATTAGTTGTTTGGTTAGATAACGTGAGCAAGGGGCAACGTAAAGATGCCGTTATGCGCACACTCACTTACACCGTCCGCAATGGTGATTCTCTTGCCCGTATTGCTGGAAAATTTAATGTTAAAGTAAGTGATATACAAAAATGGAATCAGGCTAAGCTCAAAAAATATCTACAGCCAGGACAAAAATTGAAAATTTTTGTTGATGTAACCCGAACTTAACCCTCAACTAACTTTCAAAAACGGCTGTTTTATTAATGCTTAACTTTAGCTACACCAAACTTAAATCTAGCCATGAAGGGCCATGGATAATGGTCGACTTGTTGATGCTTTGTTTACTGCTTATCAATTTAGTGTGGCTGTTATTTGATAGCCTGTATGCCACCCAAGCTTTTAAAACAATCTTGTCGAGCATAAGTCCTAGTATAGTGGAAGGTTATGCTGGCGTTCACGAAAACTTTACTCTTTATGATCTAGCCTTTGTAGGCATTTTTCTTAGTGAATTTTGTGTGCGCTGGGTCGTCTCTGTCGCTCGCAACACTTATATGCGTTGGTACTTTTTCCCCTTTATTCATTGGTACGATTTAGTGGGTTGTATTCCCCTTGGTGGAGCGAGAATATTTCGTTTTTTACGAGTATTTTCAATTTTTTATCGTTTACAAAAATATCAAATTATCGACTTACGCAACACTGTGGTGTATAGATTTACCATGTTTTACTACGATGTTTTTGTTGAAGAACTCAGTGATCGTATTGTGGTTAAAGTGATGTCTGATGCACAAAAAGATATCGCTGCTGGTTCCCCATTAATAGAAGATATCAGCCAAAAAGTCATAGCGAGCCGCTTACCCATTTTAACCCAATGGTTGTCGTCGGTAATGGTGCATATCGGAGATTCAATCGAGCACAACGATCATGGTGAATCTGTGCGCAGTCATGTACAAAAAAGTGTCAGCAAAGCGGTACGTGGTAACGCTCAAGTTTCCACTTTAAAATTAGTACCTGTATTGGGTCCCAGAATAGAAAAAACTTTAGAGCAGTCGGTCACCGATATCGTCACACAATCGGTAATTAACCTATTAAAAGACATCACCCCAGAAAAAATAGATGATTTTATTGAGCATGGCTTAGGCCGTTTTTCCAGCGAAGACCATATGCTCGATAAAGAAGTGTTATTAATTGTGAATGAGTGTTTAGAGTTGGTTAAACATCATGTGTCGCAACAGCGTTGGAAAGACTCATTTTAAAGTCAGCATTCAAACAAGATGCACCAGTAAATGAAAACACTTGAATTAAAAATCCCCCCCCCTCCTATTGTATTGTTTTTCTCTATTATGTTGGCTTATGTATGCAGCCGATACTTGCCTGTTATAGCTTTACCATCGATATTGTCTGACCAATA
Organism: Paraglaciecola sp.; assembly: GCA_034111145.1. Taxonomy (GTDB): domain Bacteria; phylum Pseudomonadota; class Gammaproteobacteria; order Enterobacterales; family Alteromonadaceae; genus Paraglaciecola. The sequence continues at coordinate 12,846 of JAWUXU010000087.1, read as the reverse complement.
TTGGTACATTGGTGGCGCAGGTGGCATAGGAATATTTTTATCTTTAGCGGGGAGCTGGGAGTTTCGAAAAGCTAAAACAACTATTCACCCGAGCAAGTCTGAAAAGGTCCGTTATTTAGTGACGGGAGGTAACTATGGCGTAACCAGAAACCCCATGTATTTGGGTATGCTACTGGTCATTGTTGCGGCGAGTTTTAAATGTGGTAGCTACTACGGCTTTATCGCGCTGCCCTTTTTTATGCTTTACATCACACAATTTCAAATCAAGCCTGAAGCACGCATTATTGAGAAAATTTTTGGTGAGGAGTATCTGCAATACAAAAAAAATGTTAAACGCTGGTTATAAGTTGGTTACGTGTTTAACTAGGATCAATATTGCATAAATACGTCATAAAGAAGTCATAAACAAGTCATAAATAGAATATCAATTGTTTCCTATCGATTAGCAGCAGAACAGGTTTATAACATAATGCTAATCTACCACTCATATGCTGAAAAACCCAAATAAGCACAATAAACAAGCCCCGATAAAATCGAGGCTTTCCTTCACTGTCTAGCCACGTCTCCAAGTAGTGCCATTCGCTGTGTCTTCAAGTACCACATTTAGAGCGTTTAGGGCATCACGTGCAGCATCTGCTGCTGCCCAGTCTTTGCTGGTGCGTGCATCGTTACGGGCTATAATTAAGGCTTCTATTTCGGCTACATCATCTTGTTCACCGCTTACAGAACCTTGTAAAAAGTCATTTGGTGATTGTTGTAATATACCCAATATATCTGCCAATTTTATCATCACACCCGCTAAATTAGCCGCCTGTTGTCCTTCAGATTTGTTTAATTCTTTGGCTAAATCAAATAACACAGCAAAGGCTTCTGGAGTATTGAAGTCATCATCCATGGCTTGGTTAAAACGAGTCTGATAATCGTTCATAGTGATATCTACGTCCATATTGGGCGTTACATCACGTAATGCGGTGTATAAACGTTCTAATGAAGCGCGAGCTTGCTGGATAAAACTATCGGAATAACTCAACTGGCTGCGATACTGCGCAGACATTAAGAAATAACGCACGGTTTCAGCATCATACACAGCCAAGACATCACGCAAAGTAAAAAAATTGCCTAAGGATTTAGACATTTTTTCTTGGTTTACCTGCACCATGCCTGTGTGCATCCAATAATTCACATAAGGTGTATCAAACGCACAGCAGGATTGAGCCACTTCATTTTCGTGATGAGGGAAAATCAAATCTGAGCCACCGCCGTGAATATCAAAATGTTCACCTAAATGTTTATGATTCATAGCAGAACATTCGATATGCCAACCAGGCCGACCGTTGCCCCAAGGAGACGCCCAAAAAGGCTCACCTGGTTTGACTGATTTCCATAATACAAAGTCTAGTGGGTCGCGCTTTTCAACCGTCACTTCAACACGTGCGCCAGAATTAAGCTGCTCTAGATCTTGTCGTCCCAGCTTTCCATAGTTGTCGTAGGTACTCACTTCAAACAACACATCACCACTTGGCGCTTGGTAGGCATGCCCTTTATCAATAAGGCGCTGGATAACGTTAATGATTTCAGGAATATGGGTGGTCACGCGTGGCTCAACATCAGGCTCAAGTAGACCAATTGCAGCAAAGTCTTCATGCATACGCGCTATGGTTTTTTCAGTAAACTGCTCTGTGGTTAAACTTTGTTCATTCGCTCTAGATATAATTTTATCGTCTACATCTGTGATATTACGAACATAGTTTACTTCAAGACCACTAGAGCGCATATAACGCACCATTAAATCAAAACTCAAGTAGGTACGGGCATGTCCAACATGACATACGTCATACACTGTGATGCCGCATACATATAAGCCAACCTTACCTGCTTGCAATGGTTTAAATTGCTCTTTGTGACGGGTTAGCGTGTTGTATATATGTAACATTGAATCTAAATCCTCTGTGGTGTGAATAGTAGGGCATGCATCTAAAAGCGGGATTCTATCACCGAGAAACCTATGCTGCATCTGTCAATCGCAGTTAAGGTCTTAAAAAGACTTCAGTTTTAAGCTAGAATGAATCCATTATATATACATTGCTAAATTAAGGATCTATTTCATGGTTAAAATCCATACGAATTATGGCGTTATCACCCTAACGTTGTTTGCAGACAAAGCCCCCATTACGGTTGCTAACTTTTTGGACTACGTGAAAGAAGGTTTTTACGACAATACCATTTTTCACCGAGTGATTGATGGGTTTATGATCCAAGGCGGCGGATTTGAACCCGGTATGGAACAAAAAGAAAGTAAAGCAACAATCCAAAACGAAGCCAATAATGGTTTAGTGAATAACATGGGTACAGTCGCCATGGCGCGTACTAATGAACCCCACTCTGCTACAGCACAGTTTTTTATTAATGTGGGAGACAACACTTTCTTAAACTTCAAGAGCGAAAGCACCGATGGTTGGGGATATTGCGTCTTTGCTGAAGTATCTGACGGTATGGATGTGGTTGAAAAAATTAGAGCAGTAGCAACAGGTAACTCTGGCTATCATCAAGATGTGCCTGAGGAAGATGTTGTTATTCAAAGGGCTGAAATAGTCGAATAACATACACAAGGTTATCAGTGGGGTTAAAATCAATGATTTTACTCCACTGATCCCTAATTTATTAGATAACAGATAAATCAATGACTCTGACCCCATCGATGTCACCTACTCCTTTTACATATTTTATTTCCGATCTACATTTATCTGCTGACAGAGATGACATTAATCAATGTTTTTTTGAGTTTCTGCTTGAACAAGCACCACAAGCTGACGCTTTGTATGTATTAGGGGATTTGTTTGAGGTATGGATTGGCGACGACGATCAAAACAGTTTTACGTTGAGCATTGCTAAGGCGTTTAGCATCTTACGACAATCTGGCGTGCCTATTTATTTTATTCATGGCAATCGAGACTTTTTAATCCGCCAGCGCTTTGCTACACAAGCAGGTTTTAAAATATTGCCTGAGCAAGTGGTCATCGATTTATACAACGAGCCAACGCTTATAATGCATGGCGATGAACTGTGTACTATGGACATCGAGTATCAAGCTTTTCGTAAAAAGGCTCGCAGTTGGTGGTGGCCAAGGATTATGTTGAGCTTACCTTTATCGACACGCCGCAAGCTCGCCAGCAAAGGTCGCGCTACCAGCAAACAGAAACAATCTAAGCTGAGCGCTGAAATCATGGATGTCACATCACAAGAAGTCATAACCTGCATGCAAAAGTTTGCAGTCAAAAAGCTGATACACGGACACACTCATAGACCTGCCATACACCGATTAGAAATTGACGGCCAGCCAGCTCAGCGAATAGTGTTAGGTGATTGGTATGATCAGGGCAGCGTTCTTAAAGTATCAAAAGAACATACAACGCTAAGCTCCCTTAATCTGCGGTCCGACTGACTTGATTATTAGCCGCTTTAACTATTAATAATTTCATCGCTGTCGCAATCAATAAAGCTGACAGAAGTAACACTTGCCACCAATAAATATTGATGTTTAGGGTATATCTAAGCATGGCTAACAATCCGAAATAACCGATAACTGAATACTGTACCCAAAGACTAAGCCATCTTGACATACGACTCTCTTCGATTGACTGCTGTGCATATAGGGCAAAACTCAAACTGGCTATTGCCAGCACAGATACAAATACCCCGACCAACAAGAATGATATCCATACCCAAAACTCCGGCCAACCTATCACCTGTGCAGACTTAGCTGGACCAGACCACAACGCATCCCAACTGACGGCTAAAATCAAGCCAAGCGTCACCATTAGTTGTTTATCTTCACCTTGTTTTTTCGGTTGGGCGAATTCGGTTAATTCACTTTTCAAATAATAAAAAATACATGTAAAAGCCAGTAAACCAATAATCGGTTCAATAGCAGGTTGCATCTTAATACTAAAATACGTCAACAGATAACCAAACATTGGGAAAATGGTATGTGTAACGGACACGCCCACAATCCATACGGATGCTAAGCGAATAGTTGACAATTGTTTTGCTCTAGCCGCTGTGGCAATGGCGACATCGAGACCAATGCCTAAGCCCATCAACAAACTGGCTAACACAAAGTCAAACAAGGGAAAGTTCACTAGGGCTTATCCAACATTGTAACTTCAGGGTCGAACTGTTTACGCCAATCAAGGCGCATGTCCCATTGGTAGCGATGCTCTTTCGCCAAAGGAGCTTGATTTTCATCTACTCGTTGTAAGACATTTTTCGCAGCAGTAATGGTCGCGTCGCGACCGAAGATATAACTCTGCTCTTTGACAATAGTTAAATAAGCTTTATTTAAATCTAATGCCCGTCTAGATGAAGGCGTGATCAAATCATAGACAGATCCAGCTTTGGCAACTTTATTCTGGTCCACATCACCATTTTCCTTAAACCAACGGTCTAGCATTTCTGTATTCTGACGGAACTCATCTCCCCCGCCCACTCGCTGAAAATAAGTGAGAAACTCACCAAGCTGTTCCCCCTTATTGGGGACGTCTTGCTGGTTTTTTAAGTTGATGTATCCCCAACCTGCTGCACCTTCAACCTTTCTGGGAAAGGAAAATGTTTGATCAAAAGTAGCCCCAATGGTCTTATGACAGCCACTGCAAAATGCGAGTTCTTGTCCATGTTGTTGACGCAGTTCCCCATTTACATCTTCAATGTAAGCATTCAGCGTCCACCCCATATTACTGTTGACTCCTTTATCACCCAGTAAATGAACTTGTGGCAAGTTTTCAAAATTCTTTTCTTTAGACTCTAAATAATATTCAGATGCAAGTTCTGCCTTTGATTTAAAACTATGTTTTTTCATGTAGCGTACTTCTTTCATACGTTGGGCGTTGTAGATACTGCCATCATCATTTACACCGATGTAACGCACAGTATGTAAAAACTCGGTATATTCTGGATATAACAAATGTGTCAGCTTTTCTGTACCGGCATCACCAACATAGTGTGTTCGGCGTTTAATCAGATTGGTTTCTGCTGAAAGTTTGCCATCGCCATCAATATCTTCACCGATTATCAGTTCAGATACAGGGGGAATACTGATTTCATTGGTTTCCTTAAATACCATTTCCAGCAATCCAAGATTAGCGAAGTACACATCCGGTGAAAATAACTGATTTTTTTGCCTAAACGCCTGAGGTAAGCGGATCATAGCGTCTCCAGTTGAGCCATTAGTCGGCCAAAAAGTGCTAGGGAAAGGCTTATAGTTAAATGCGACCCAATGACTGCCATCTTTTGCCATGCCTAATTCATCAAATGCCTGGCTAGGCTCTGCTAGGTTTTTAATCGGTGTTATCTCACCTTTCCAGTTCGGATCCTTAGAAAATCGTTCAATAAATGCAGAGTAATTGTCTTGTTTGATCCATTGTTTAATGGCGTCGTCAGATACCCCTTTTATCAGTTCGCTTCTGTCCACAAACAAGTTCTTCCAATGATTTTTAGTGCCTAACTCTGAAAACTCATATTTGCCTTGAAGCCCACCATCATTCATAGTGTTAGGGCGCATTTCATCGTACTTATATGACTGGTGACAAGCATAACAGGGGTTATTACTGCCATCTGTTTTGGTATAACACTGAGGCGGGATAACAGACTCAGCGTTGTATACTTCACTGTGCTCTATGTATGCTAAAGCTGGAATGTCGTCTGTTTCAACATAAGGCGCATTAGTGGCTTGCTTATTTGAAGCGAGCAAATGTTCAGATACACTGTTTTCGTTGCCACAACTTGCCAACAGCAATAAACAGCTTAAAAGTATTAATTTATGATACATGGCTTATTCTTTATAAATTAGATCAAATGAAGCCCTAAGCAATTGTGCCTAAGGCTTCGTTTATAGTCAGAGTGATTTATTCGCCTTTGGGGTCGTACATCCACAATGTATTATTTTCTTGGAAGCCATCTTCGCCTATGATAATCCGGCCATCACGCATAACAATGACATTATCTGGTTGAGATAGTTGATTGACATCACAGCGTTCAGCTCCGGTTAGTGTTGAGCGGTATGTTCCCCCCATAACAACAGGTTCAATACGCGCAAGGTCATAATTTTCTTCTAACTTGGCTCGATAAACACCGCCACAATCTTTCACTCTGGCAGATAACTGAATATCACCTTCATCATCAATCATAGTATTATCAATATCCGATATACCTATATACATAAAGGCTTCGGTCACGTTTTCATCTGCGATTGACTCAACACCACCCACAGCCTCTAACGCGCGATCATGATTAATACTGATCCCTTCAAGTTTTCTCCATTCAGCCGTCGCGCCTTTCATTTTTGCAGCTTGTCGAGACTCCAAAAAAGCTGACCTATCGTCCATTGGCTGCCCAGCGGTAACAACACTTCCGCCATTTTCAACTAGAGGATAAGTAGCATCGCCATCAGCCCATGCTTTAACATCTGCTAAGGTCATGTAGCTTGTTTTCCCTTCCACATAATCATCAGTACCAATACCGTCATATTCAGCAATCCAAGCTTCGATGGTGGCATTGTCACTTTTAGCTAGCTCAACCCAAGTCACATCAAAGCCCGTTGTAGCAGGTTCTGTACTACCCACATCTTGCTTCAATTTAGCGCCATATAACGTACCAGAGGTTAAATCTTCAGCTGCATCTGCAATAAATTTGAATAAAACGCCGCCGGTATCATCTTGAGACGAATACACCGTTTTACGGTCAGGCATAACAGTCGAGTTTTCATGTTCATAACGCCCAACGGTGAAATGCTTCACTACAATAGGTGCATCACTTGTTGGTGCTGTTACTTCTGCAATATAGCCGTAGCGGTAAGGATTAGGGAAGTCTGGAGCAGTCAGTGCTTCCATATTATCGGTGCTAGTATTGGCTGGATCATTCCAGCTTGCATCGGTTGTGGAATTGACGTTTGAACGAACAATCCATTCTTCGGAAGTAAGTGGCGTTCCCCATGGAGAAACCGAACCAAAACAGTTAGCAGCAGTTCCCTGAGCTGAATCAAAATCAAGCATCATGGCTTCAGTGACAGACCAGCTACCGACGTTATCTTTTATAATTTTCATACGACTCATACCACCTGGGTACGACTCCCAATTGGTAAACAAGTAACCTTCATTTGCACCAATAGAAACAAAGCCATTAAAATCTGGCATATTATTTTCAATAATTTTGTCGCCAGACATAATGCCATAGTGGATACCCAGTCCCTTAGCCAAACCTTTCGCCCCAAGTTCTGCAAAGACATCATTTGTTTGACCAATCACCTGATACTCGCCTAAAGCGGTCATAACAGTTTGGCGCTCAAATTCAGTTTTTGGTATCGGTGAGTTTGCAATTTTTTGAGGCAAATTATTAAAATTCACTCCACGAAGCACACCCACTGTGCCTTTGTTATATACATCACCGCTTGAGTCTTGCTCTGAGTTTGCATCTGATGGATGCTGCACATTGAAAAACAAATCGCCTTCATCTGACAAAAAAACACCTGGGACTTCTGCACCTCTAGGTACAGTAGCAAGACGTGTGAGGACCGGTACAGAACGACCTGACTGTCCAGCAGCACCATCATTACCATCAGCTCCTGCATCGCCATCATTACCAACTGCTCCTGCAGCGCCATCATTACCATCAGCACCTGCTATGCCAACTGCTCCAGCTGTTCCATCATCGCCTTCACAGGCAGATAGCCCTATCACTAACGAAAGTGCTATTGCAGATAACGTAAATTTTCCTAAAAATGTGTTTGTCATTGTCTGGTCTCAATTTTTGGTGGTTTTTAAATAAAAGTCACTGTGGAATTAACTAAATACAACGCAAGTTAATCAAAAATTAAGTATGGAGGAGTGAATTGACAGTTTTGTGATGAATAAATGACACTATTCTGAAATAAATATGGCTTTTTTATGACAAGCGCGCAAAAAACAACCTGTGATAACAGAGATAAAAAAAAGAAATTAAAATTTTATACTATAAGGATGTGATTATTAAGATGGTGATGGATTTTTTAAAGAGGGATTTAGGTTTTAACAAAAGGGTGTAAGTTTCTATGAGAAGAGTGTAAGTTTTTATGAGAAGAGTGTAAGTTTTAGGTGGTGTAGAAATAAATTGTCACCTAGCTATATAATATAGCTAAGTGACTTAATACGTTTAAATTTTTAAAAAAACTTAAAGTGGTACAACTTTGTTTGCGCAAGGACCTTTCTGACCTTCGCCAACTTCAAACTCAACAGCTTGGCCGTCAGTCAAAGTTGCGTATCCGCCACCAGCTTGAATTTCTGAATGGTGAACGAACAAATCTTTACTGCCATCTTCAGGAGCAATAAAACCGAAACCTTTATCTGCATTGAACCACTTAACTGTACCTTTACTCATTTTGAACTCTCTTCATTATAATAGTGAAAAATTTAGTTCTACCTGCGTTATCACTATCCCGCAAGTAGATATAGAATCTCGATACGTATACTAACAGCTTAATTAGAAAATGTTGGATTAATTTGAACTTTATTGATTAAATTTTTAATAGACCAAATTTTCCCTAGATTAATCAGCCATTTAAGGACTTATAAATCCCATAAAACTGACAAACTGACAAATTGCATGAGATAAGTGCTTGTAAATTAAGATTACAAGTGTAATCTTAATTTACCGACTACAAACGTAATCAACGTAACTTACTTTAAAGCGACCTCATGTTAACAGATACAATAAAAACAGATATCACTAAAACAGAATTTGAAGTACTCGATGCACTATGGGAACAATACCCCGCCTCAGCCAACGAGATTATCCAGCGCTTAAGTCAAAACAAACCATGGCATGAGAAAACCGTCAAAACCTTGCTCAGTAGACTAGTTAAAAAACACGCTATCGACTTTGATAAGCAACAACGTAGTTATTTGTATTTTCCTTTAGTTGAACGCAGCACTTATATCCAAAAGGAAAGTAAAAGTTTAGTCAGTCGTTTGTTTGGTGGAAAGGTAGCCCCTTTAGTTGCTGGCTTTGCAAATTCAGACTCATTGTCCAAGGAAGATGTGGAAGCGCTTAAGTCTCTTATCAAAAAATGGGAGCAAGACAATGACTAATTGGTTAGTCGAACAACAGATGGTTATCAGCTTTTTACTGTTAACGCTGATCACCCTTGAAGCAAAAGCGATGAAAAATTTAGGAGCCGATATGATTTACGCACTTTGGCTATTGGTCCCTTTATTATTGATTGCTAATAACCTACCCCAAGATGTCATTACAGTAGACGATAAATCTATCTATCGTTATATAGTTGAAATAGGCGCATCAACAAACACTGTAAATATTGGCCTTAACTGGGCCTTGATATGGTTTTCTGGATGCCTTGCTATTTTATCTCTTGCTTCGATTGCCCAGTGGAAAATTTACCGCATTGCACACTTTGGATCGCGTAAAGTAGAACTTGGTATAGCGCTACCCAATACATTGACAGTTGTCAAAAACAATCAATTATCAAGCCCAATACTGAGCGGTATATTCAAACCAACTTTACTTATCCCCGAGGGCTTCCACAGTCAATTCAGCGTGCGCCAGCAACAGTTAATGATAAACCACGAGCTAGTGCACTTTCACCGCGGCGATAACCTTTATAACCTATTTGCCTTATTTTTTGTGGCCGTATTTTGGTTCAATCCACTTTCTTGGTTCGCATACCGTGCCTTTAGACGTAGCCAAGAATTAGCATGCGACGCAGCCGTACTCAAACAATCGACTACCGAAGACCAAATCAGCTACAGCAAAGCATTAGTGCAATGCGCTGAACATTCACTGCACCACTTTTCAATTTATTCACCCTATGGAGAAAAACACACTATGTTTAAACGTATCATAAACATTCAAAGCCCATCAAAAATCAAACCTGCATTAATAGGCCTATCTATCGCATTATCCAGTACCTTGCTTGCCGGTGTCGCGTTTGCCAATTTAGCCGAGACTGCTCACTCAGTCGATAAGCCCTCTATGGCAATCCCGGTAATAAGAATTGAACCCAAATACCCAGTTGAAGCTGCACGCGATAATCAAGAGGGATCGGTAATATTACAGTTTGATATTACTAAAAATGGCTCAACCGATAATATTCAAGTGATTGAATCATTTCCACAACAAGTGTTCGACAAAAATGCCATCACCGCTTTAAAACAGTGGACTTACAAACCCCGAATACAAGGTGGTCAGGCACAAAGACAAAGCGGTCTAAAAGTACAATTAGATTTCAGACTGGATAAACCTTATGAAGGTCAGACTGCGATAAATTCCAGTATTGAAAAAATCAAAGTCCAACATTAGACCAAATCAAGGCCACTCTTATTTTGAAATATCTGATATTTGTGGTCTTACTTTTTTGTAGCTGCAGCCAAACCACAGTCCATCTTTATTCCCGCTATTTATCCGATGCACAAATAGAGGAGATCAATAAAGTATTAGTTAAGGCTGATTTTATCGCTAAACCTAATCAATTAGCATTCCCCCAATCGATAACTCAATCGTCATTGATCTATTCGCCAGTTATTCAGGATCATAATGCAGTAGACAACGTCACTAATGATTTGAGTAAAATCGGATGGGAAATACACCACACCAGTATGCTATTTACTGACCATCACTGGTATAAAGAAAACTCGATTGCCTTGATGTTGCTTCCACCTGGGGTGGATCCTCAGACCCAAACTCACCAGCAAGACTGGGCAAATGAATATACTAGTCAAAATTGTGAATTAACATTAACGATTAAGCTGAATAAAAACGGGCAATATCAGATATTAAGCACCGAAAATAAATTACTGCAACATGAAGATTCAAAAGGAAACTGGGAAATACCCAATTTCCCTTATCTCGAACTGCGTTCCGGTGATCCTGATTGGGCACTGTTCTTTGAACTTAAACAATATATCGAAACCGATCAAATTGGTGATATTCATATTTCCGAATTAATACCGCTGAGTAATTATGTCATTTTTGGAGGCTGTAGCTTTGTGCATGGGCTGCGAGGATAATGGCTAATGTAAGATCGCGATGCCGTTTTAAAGCAAACACCATCGCACCTCTATGTTTGTCTGGTGCCTTAGTCACTTTGTTTTTGCCCTAGGCGATAAATTAAAATTGCGGCTTTGTGCATATTTTTGCTAAAACTTGTCATATCGGCCACTTCATCTTTGGTGTGCCCTCCTGATCCCATCAAACCTAGACCATCCATTGCCATATCGACGTGGTCTGCGGCAAAGGAAATATCAGCAGCGCCAGCATTTCTTGGGTTAACGGCCACCACAGAACCATATCCAAGTGATTCACTCACCTCACTATATAGACTTAACAGTTTATAATTATTTTCAGTGGGGGCCATTGGTGGATACCCTTCTGCAAATTCAAGTGTGGCCGAAGTGTGGGGCAAGTTTTTAGACACTATGTCTTGCATAACACTTTTAGCATTTTGTAATTCGGCTTGGGTTAATGCGCGGATCCCTCCTCTCACGTTGAGCTCCTTGGCGACTACATTGGTTTTACCAAAAACTTGCACAGAGGAATTTTGTGCTTGAACATCAACTCTTGTTCCACCAGCAATAATGCCAGGATTAAATGTAAGATCCCCTATCCCGGCTAACTTCTCACGAAAAGCATTGAGGATTCTGGCCGCTTCAAATATTGCACCAAAGCCCACTTCCTGACTGAATATTTGCGACGAATGTGCCGGTTTTCCTACCACACTTAATTGCCAATTAATCGACCCTCTGCGAGCAATAACTGCCGTTTTTATATTGCTATCACCATCTTCAAAACCTAATGCAACATCTGCCCACTTTGCCCCCTCAACAATAGCTTGTTTTGATGCTGAAAGTGGTTTTCCACTGCTTTCCTCATCCCCTGTCATCACCACTCTAATGTTAACGTTATCGAGTAATTTTAGTTTTTTAAGAGCTCTTAAAACAGACACGATGATAACGTCTCCGCCTTTCATGTCGGTGATCCCTGGACCTGCAACCTGATTATGATCTAAAGACACATACGACTGAAAGGGATCTGATTTCGCAAACACTGTATCTAAATGCCCAATCATTAATATTTTAGGGCCGCTTGAACCATAACTTGCGACTAAGTGCCCCGCTCGATTAAACGGACTGCCATTCACCCATTCGGTTTTAAAACCAAGTTCATCAAATTGAGCGCTAAAAATATCGCCCACTTCACGTACACCATTAAAATTCAAGGTACCACTATTAATATTGACAACCTTTTTCAGAGCTTCAACTGACTGACTTAGCTCTTTATCAATTTGTTCTACGATCTTTTGCTCAACCGACGGATTAGCGAAACATGCTTGGCTAAAACTGAAAATAACAAATGCACTGACTAACAAACTTTTTTTCATAACTAGGGGATTCAGAAGTGGTTTATAAACCAAGATTAAAGTTCGTTCGGAATTTTTACAATGGTTGTTTGGCTAATTTTAATAAACGCTATAAAAACGAAGTAACAGAGGGGAGCCTTTTAACAAACTCCCCTAAACAACACTCTAATTATATTATTGCAGCCAATTCAGCTCCTTGTCTGATAGCTCTTTTTGCGTCGAGCTCTGATGCAACATCAGCACCGCCTATGAGATGGGTTGTGATGTTTCTATCTTCTAAACCTTTTTGTAACTCTCGAAGGGGCTCTTGACCCGCACATAAAATAATATTGTCCACTGCTAATATTTGCGGTTTATTATTCACTTGGATATGTAAACCTTGATCGTCAATCTTTACGTAATCAACCCCTGCGATCATTTGCACCTGTTTCTTTTGTAAAGCCGAC
>JAWUXU010000086.1:0-11757 GCA_034111145.1 Paraglaciecola sp. | reverse complement strand
TGCCTCTTTCATACGATCATGCCTAGTTTTCCAATAGGAAACTGACGCCACGAACGCAGTAAAAGCAATGAAAGTTATGAAAGTAATTGAGGTCATATGCAGGAGCCTTTATTTATTTTTATTAGAAAAGTCCAAACTTAGGGTAAAATAAGCAGAATTAAGAATGCCGTCGAGGTGCATTCACGGGGTCAAAACTTCACCCACTTTGAATGATTATCGGCAGACTCAACGCACTTTTCAACGAAACTGACACCTTCAACACCTGCCTGTGCATCGGGATACCAAAGCTCGACTAAAGCCTCTTCGTTATCGTTTATTGAATAGTCTATTGCCTGATAAAATCGACGATAGAGATTAGCCCATGATTCAAAGAAGCCTTCTGAGTGTCCACCTCCAATACGGTCAAAACGTGCCTCATTATGCAAATAATCCATACCTCGTTCTAGTATTTGCACAGGGCCATCTATTTTGGCGTAATGTAGTTGATTTGGATGTTCATCCCACCACTCGATACTGCCTAATGACCCCACTACTCTTATTTTCTGACCATGTGCAGATCCAACGTTGACGGCACTTGCCCAAAGCGTGCCTTCAGCGCCGTTACTATAACGTAAAAGCACATGTGCATTATCTTCCAAAGGTTTACGAGAATTTATAAAGCTTTGGCGAGAACATAACAACTCGTCTACTTTTAGACCGGTTATCATCGAGCCCATATAAAACGAATGAGTGCCAATATCCCCTAAAACATAACTTGAACCAGCAACCTCTGGCGAGACTCGCCACTTAAGCCCTGGGTCATGTTCTTCAACTTCAGAAGCATGATATCCGTGCGCAAATTGCATTTGCACCAGTCTCACTTCACCTATATCTCCTCTGGATACCATGGCTCTGGCCTGATGAACCATGGGATAACCGCAATACCCATACATAACACCGAGGATAAGTCCCTTGCTTTTGGCAAGGTCTTGCAACTCTATCGCTTCACTTGATTTAAAGGTAATGGGCTTTTCACAAACAACATGAATACCTGCTTCCAAAGCTGCTTTACAAATCTGATAATGAGTACTATTTGGAGTGGCAATGGAAACAACCTCTATGCCATCGGTTCGATTAGACTCATCTGAGAACATAGACTTATAATCGTCATAACATCGACTAGAATCGAGGCCGAGTGACTCACCAAATGTGCGTCCTCTGATGGCATCAATATCAAATACACCTGCGACAAGTTCAAATAGTGAATCACGTGCAGCACCGACGCGATGAGCGCCACCAATCTGACTGCCCTTACCCCCTCCAACCATTCCCCATCTTAGTGGACGTGGCACTTCGCTTTCTAATATCATAAACTGGGGTTCCAAGGGCAAGTAGATAAACACATTTTCATTTGCATAAATTGTCCGGACTTAAATTTTTTATGGCGTATATCAAACTGAATATCCAGCATTTTCGCTATAACTCCGTAGGTTTTTAAAGGCCAATTGCGCATAGGTGAGTGGGTGGTACTTTTCAGGATCTTGTTCCGCTTCAACCAGGATCCAACCGCTGTATTGTTCTTTATATAATTGATTGAACACAGCTTCAAAGTCTATACAACCATCGCCAGGCACCGTAAAGACCCCTTCTAAAACAGCTTTGAGAAAAGACCAGTTATGCGTAAGCGCCTCATTCAGTATGTTTTGTCTGACGTCTTTGGTGTGTACATGCACGATACGATCGGAAAACCGTTGGATAATATCGACTGGGTCCCCACCCGCGAAGGTAATGTGGCCAGTATCGATGGTAAGACCAACAGACGGTCCTGTCACTTCCATAAAAGTGTCAATATCAGAGACAGTCTGGACAATAGTACCTACATGATTGTGGTAGCCAAGTCGTATACCATTAGCTAACAAATAGTCCGCAAACTCAGTTAGTTTCTTCCCATAAACCACCCACTCTTCGGGTGACAAAATAACTCTTTCAGAAAGGGCAATATCAATGTTTCCATGAATGCTGTTGCTCACCTCGCCCATCACCATTACATCGCAACCTAATGACTTAAGTAATGTCAAATGGCCCTGAACTGACTCAATTTCTTGTGCAACACTTTGCTTGATTAAATTGCCACTATACCAACCAGAAGCAAGCACCAATCCGTGCTTGCCAAGTTCAGCTGACAATTGCTCAGCAACTCTGGGGTATTTAGTGCCCATTTCAGTTCCTTCAAACCCTGCCACAGACATTTCATGAAGACATGTGCTAAGAGGAATATCACCTCCAAGTTCAGGCATATCATCGTTGGTCCAAGTTAGGGGGCTAATACCAAAACGAATTTTTCTCAAAATAAATATTCCTCTTCTACATGAAAACTTCAAATTATAAATATAACCAACCGATACATAACGTTCATTATGCGACGTGGTCACGTTTCATTTATATCCGACAAATCGTATCGAACTACTAAATTGAGCGTAATTATATGAGAATACAAAATAATTGCAAGCGCTTGCAATTAAATATTATGTTAGACCAAAACACATAAAATTCAGGCTGCAAAAACATGAATTTTCATATTGATTGCTCACACTCATTTATAAGGATTGGCAATAAACCATAGCCAGTCAAAATGGTAATGACATAAAAGCACAGCCGTGACTAATCACTGACTTTCAACTTCATCCTGACGCTATTTTTTTAGATTTTACAATACTGATCTATGAAATCTTGATGATTGGGTAACATTTCCACTTCTTTAGCTATCTGCGCTCTATATCCATTAAGGAACCGAGATAATTCATTATCTCCCATCATTTTTACAACATGATGGTAATGCTTAGGCTTAACACCTTGCCCTAACATGACTTGCGTCCAAGAATCCACCCTAAAAAGTTCCCCATCGGACTGGAAAGCATGAGCACGTTCTGTAAATAGCTTGATCCGGTGTGCCAGCGTTGCAGGTATTTCCATATTTTTACAGTATTGCCAAAATGGACTATCTTGACGCTCTGTCACATGGTAGTGAAGTACAATGAAATCCCTAATTTTTTCCAATTCGACAAGGGTTTGATTGTTATATTCGTCCACCAATGATGGCTGTATACCATCAAAAGGAAACAAGCGAATAAGGCGTATTATTCCGGTGATGATTAAATTAATACTGGTTGACTCAAGTGGTTCAACAAAACCGCTTGCTAGGCCCAAGGATACACAGTTTTTATTCCATGCCTTTCTACGCCGGCCGGTTCGAAACTTAATGACTTTTGGCTCGGTAAGCATCTTACCTTCCACCTCAGTGGTTAATCTGGATATAGCGTCATCGTCAGAAAGGTAACGGCTACAATAAACTAAGCCATTGCCCACACGATTTTGAAGGGGAATACGCCAGCGCCATCCTGCATCGTGGGCGATTGACCTTGTGTAGGGCATTACTGGGCCCGTTGATTCGGTTTGAGCAACCACGGCGCTATCACAAGGTAACCAATGGGACCAATCTTCATAACCGGGATGTAAAGTTTGCTCAATCAGCAGTCCTTTAAAACCCGTGCAATCAATGAATAGATCTCCCTCGATAACCAAATTTGAATCTAAGGTGAGTGACTTGATTTCTCCAGACTGATCATTTAGATGGACTTTAACAATTTTTCCTTCAATCCGCTTTACCCCTTTTTCTTCGCAAAAACCGCGTAAAAATTTGGCATATAAGGTGGCATCCATGTGATAAGCAAAATTGATTGCTGACTTAGCTGATGTTTTAAATTTACCTGCTTTGGCGGCCTGCAATTCGTAGCAGTAATCGCCAAACTCCCCACTAAATCCATGTTTTTGTCCGTGTAACCAAAAATGCTGAAAGTCAGCGAGAAAGCTTTCTTTACCTGTTTTACCGAAAGAATGCATATATTGATCGTTGCACTTCCCCCAATTTTCAAAGGAAATGCCCAACTTAAATGTGGCATTTGTGGCACGCATAAAGACTTGCTCATCTATGCCAAGTAGTTTGTGAAATACACGTATAGGGGGAATGGTGGCTTCGCCCACACCGACTGTACTAATTTCATCTGATTCAACTAATACGATATCAAGTATATTTCCCAGTTGTTTTGACAGCGCAGCGGCTGCCATCCAACCTGCGGTTCCACCGCCAGCAATCACTACTTTTCTGTTCTTTTTTAATTCAGAATTATCACTCATTTTATCGGCTCAACTTATTTAACAACATAGCGCGTAACTGCCGCGCTTTACGATCATCGATATCGCCTAGTAGACCTTTGGCGTGCTCAGGTAGATGTTTCCCCGCGTTCTCAGCAGCACCAAAAATGTAATAGTCAAAAATATGCTTCCATGCTTGCTTCTCATCGGCGGACAAATCACGAATACTCAGTAATGCATGATTTAATACATTCATCGGTTGCCCTCTATTCGCCGGTGACATGCTCCACCAGTAATTGATTAATACATTAAAAGCGCTTAGCCCCTCAACCTGATGCCACCACATCGAAGGGAAAAATACCGCGTCACCTGCATCTAAATCAACCACTTGGCCAACCTTCTCAGCGTCACGAAAACGAGGGTATTTATTGAAATCAGGAGCGGCGAGATCAACCATGCTGATGGCTTGTCCTCCTGGTGTGGGATGCAAAGGTCCAGGGTATAGGTTATGAATCTGTTCGGGTGGGAAGAGCGTAAACCTGCGTTTCCCAACGACACAACAAGCAATGTTATTGGACCCATCATAATGGCATGGGACGAGTGACGGATTGCCAATCCAAATGCTTGCCACGGGAGTGACCCCTTTCATATGACTTTGCTCAAAACTCAAATCATTGGTATTTTTAAGTTCCGGGAAGTGTTCATCGATGGCGTTTGATGCGACGTAGTGAGCTGGAGGAGCAGGATTGGAAAGATGGTTCGCAATAAGATCTAAAACCTCATCCAACTGAGTCTTTCGGACTTCGAAATTAACCTTACTGAGGTCTTCGTTGTAAGCAAAACGCCCTTCAATCTCGGGACTACCAAAATAAGCACCCGCAGGTTTGCCATTATAAAAAGACTTCAGGTAATTAATCGCTTCTTTGTTTGATTTTAAGCCAGCTTTAACCAAGCCCCAATCTTTGACCAAACCTTTTAAAATTATTGGCTCTGGAGATAATAAGACCTCAGATGGAATATTATTGGGTTGGCACCCTTCGATTATCTTGGTTTTTTTAATCATTTTCATCATACAGCCAAAAATTCAGTTAATTTTAAAATGATGTTGCTAATCGCAAGAATTGGCATTCAATCTATGGTTTTTCATATCCACTAATTTTTTTACATTACTCATTGAAGTCATCATTAGGAATGCAAATTTTAACAAGCCTGCAGCATTTAACTTCGATAATGCATCGCCATCAAGTGCCATTAGTTTTTTTTCACTGACAGTGTAATTGCCATGTAAACGGTGCCGCTCGCCATTGACTAATTCAATATCCAAATTAACAGGCTCTATTAAATCCAGCGCAGTAAATGCAGCATAGAGTGTTTGACTTATCTGCACTCCGTCATACATATTCATTAAAATGGTGTTTATTTTATTCAGATAAGGTGTTTGTCCACCAAATTCGGTAAATACCGTCTCCCCCTCTGTTTTACTGATACGAGAGTTATCCATATCAACGTGCACTACCAAGGTTTTTTCATCACCGCCATCAGCAGATTGATCCTGAAACCCAATTAAGAAAGGGCCTCGACTAATAACGGAAGGAATATAGTTAGCGTTCCAGTTATTCTCATCTAGAAATAGATTTTCATCTTGCTTGAGCCCCAACATCGCAATGGTCTGTAATTGGCCCGAATCGGCATCTTTACGAAAAAAAATCGGATATTCTTTTTGCAGAGCCTCAAACTCTGAAGGAAAGACTTGGACTGTGCCAATATTGTCACCATATTCTGCGGAATGTTGAGTAATCACGCGTAAATCCATATGAGAAACGTTGTTAAGTAGTACTGTATTTATCATTTATTTAATTCCCCAACACTAACTTCCATTTTCATTTTCATTTTCATTTTTAAAATTGCCTTGTGGAGCCGCTTCCAAACCATCCAAGGTGTGATCTTAAGCACCTGCTGTGCCTTGGCGGTTTTAACCAATAAGCGAACCATATCAATAACCTCTCGTCAATTTTCTATTTTGTATTTTCTGCTTGCGGGCGCCGAAGGACTTGCTCACAAGCCCAATATTTTATATGCGCATTTCTACTAACGCGTCGAGTTGCTGTTCAAACTTAGCCACACTCCATTGATCCCTTATGGCGCCCAAGGAAAATTGCTGACTAGTTTCTGATGCACAACTACCTGTAGGAGGGTTTTTATCCAGATTGGTAGGAAACGGATAGCCATCGGCAACAGCGTTAATGATATTTTTTATACTGTCCTTATTTAATTCATCTTTTGCCTGCTCGACTAAAATTGGGTATAACTGCTTGATCATTTTCTGGCGATTGACGGTTTCCATTGGCTTCCCAAAAGCAGAAGATACTTGAATAAGGTTCACAATACGCTCTGTCGACTCAGTTTTATTTTCGCCGGCCCCATGAAATAACGCTGGACTAAAAAATAAGGCATCACCTTTTTGTAAAGCGAGCTGCACCCTGTTTTTTTCAAAATAGTCAACGAAGCTGGCGCTTCGAAATGCCATGTACCCTAGATCATATTGATGCGAAAAAGGCAGAAACTTTGTAGGGCCAGAGTCGATTGGCATATCACAATGCGCCACTGCCCCCTGCAAGGTTAAGTATTGGGACGACTTCTGTATCGTTATTGGGAACTGGGCCGTGATTTCATCATTTTGGAATCCTAAATGATAATCTCGATGGACTTGTTGAGATTTCCCCCCTGGCTTAATAGAGTTCACCTGGGTCGTGATTTGAGAAGCGGGTCCAAGCCAGGCTTCACATATTAATGAAAAGAGCGGGTTAGCGTAGTAATGAAAAAATGCAGTAGGGTCTCTATCACACGTTTTCTCAAAGGCATTCCAAATTCGGTCGTGGGTTTCTGGTGTGGAAAAATGATCCCCTTTTTGAGATAAGTCCTTTTTTTCATCGGCAATAATATCTCTATAAACTTTTGTGTTTTGATCTACGATGTCTCTATTTTCAAAAAAATCCTTCACCACAAAAACACCCGGGCCTGATGAAAGACAATGATGTAATTCATTTTGAATACTTTTTTTGTTCGGATGACGCGCTAATGTTTTGCCGTTATAAATAACAACATTGCTGTCAATTGAATCTGCAAACGGATAATCACTTATGACAGATTTTTGATTACATAGCTTTGTGAAGTCTTCAATACTCACATCATCTTTGGTAGGAAAATAATCTTTTGTCATTTCATTACTCGCTTAATAGACGCCCATTCTTAGGGTTTTCTTTGCTAAAGTGTCGATATTTAAATGTCTAAACTTAATTTTTCCATTTATCTAAATGGTTTTCTTGAATACTGGCTGCAACATAAATTGCTAGTTGAATTTCAAGCTACGATCTTACTTTTTTCAGACGTTCATGGTCTAGGTGGACCGTCTAAGCCTTTGAATGTCAGTTACTGGCGATAGTGACTGTATCCATGCCACTGTTTTTTTTCTTCGCAAAAATGGTTATAAATCGATGGTTCAACAGAGAAGTCGCTTAATAGCGACTTCTCTTCGTTATGAAGTGTAATGTTAATACGCTTAACAAAAAACGTTAGTAAGTATAACGAGCACTTACTTGGTATCTAGCCCCTAAATCAAATAGATCCCACAATTGAGCATGTGAACGAGCAAAACTTCGGCTGTTTTCTCCGGTAATATTAATGCCTTCAAGCGCCACCGTAAAGTTGTCGTTTATCAGATAACTTACATTCGCATCCACTTGAGCAAAGGATTCAACAAACCTTGGGTTACGACTTGCTCCTCGGCTTGTTTCCGCAAGATACTCATCGCGCCAGTTATAAGCAATACGGGCTTGTATACCATGTTTTTCATACATTAATACAAGGTTGGCGGTATCACTTAAGCCCGTTAAAGCAAACTGTGATACAGATGGACTGCCCGTTATATCAAAACCAACATCACCTCGCACTGTAGTATAGTTTGCCGCGATACCAAACCCGGTATCATTGAAAAAGTGTTGTGCTGCAATTTCAAAACCATAAATAGTGGCATCTTTATTGTTAACGGGTCGACTGGTCAAAAATTGAAATTCCGGATCCGTTAGGTTAGCAATAATGTCATAATCCGCCGCGATACCCTCACCAAAGGTAATGCCTGGTAGATAGTCACCAGCCCCATTAGGAAAATCAGCAGGATTATCCAATAACGCGGTCATAACAAATAGTGATGTCTCGTCAACAATATGTCCATCATTGACTAAGGCATCTCTGGCTGCTTGGACACGAGCTCCCCCCGTAACGTCACGCAAACCAAAATGAGATTGTTCTACTTGATCACTACCAATAAAATTACTGACACGTTTTTCGTAAAAGCCAATAGACACATAACTGGTATCAGCAAAATAATACTCTGTTGATAAATCAAAGTTGTTTGATTTTATTGGTACCAAACTTGGATTAGAAGCTGCCGCCACACCTACGCCGCCCACTAGCGTTGGTGCATCGAGACCAAAACCAGTCACTCCAGCTCTTAACTGATTGTAGTTGGCTCGCGCAATCGTTTGGCCAAAGGAAAATCTACCCTTCAATTTATCGCTAAAGGCAATATCAAAATCTAAGTTTGGTAATAAATGGTCGTAGCTAGATGAAACGGTAACCTGATCAGTTGTTGCGCTACGGCTTAGGAAAAAGTCATTGTTATCTTCCCAAATATACGACTCTGGAATGGCTATTGTCGAGGTTGAATCAACATCTGTACTCTCATAGCGTACTCCCGCCCTAATATTTATTGGCATACCCGACAACTCTGCTTGTATCGCTACTTGAAAATAAGCAGAAATCGTATCTTCACGCACCATATGGTTTTCATCTAAATTGGCTAAAATCGCTAAATCTTGGTTATATAAATCAGTGCCCCATTGAGCAATAGCAATGGGATCCAGGCCTCTAAAACCAGTATCGTTAATATTACTGGTGTCATAATCATCAAATTCAGCAATGACATTAAAATTTTCGAATAAGCCTGCAGCTACATCCCCTGGGTTGTTGACACCCCAGTCACCCAATATGATATTGTTATCAGAGAACTCCTGACGCATTTCTTCTTCACGGGCTTCTACGCCAAAATCAAAATGGCCTTCATCAAATGTGTATGTTCCTTCAAATCTATATTGACTGACTTCTGTCTGTTGGTAAGAGCGCTGAACCTGTGATCTCTGTGTCCCTAAATCACCAAGGTCCTCAATACCATTGCCATTTCCCTTGATGCTATCATCAAATGTTCTCGTGACCTTAGGTAAGTCAAATCGGAAATCATGACGTTGAGTTAAATCAATCGGCGCGGCAACTTGGGTTTGTACTTGACTCGCCCCTGAAATTGGCGAATTAGGCGCACTTTCCATTAAAGAATTATGACCATCAAAGCGTAACGTTAGATCGTCGTTCATGGAATATTCGAAATTAACGCCTAGAGACTCAAGCGTGTTTACCTGGTTGCGACGTGCCGTATTAAAACCTAAATCTTTTGTGCCACCAGTACTTTCGTTAATAATAACGGCAGTTGCCACGGGCAGACCAGTGTCAAAAGTAACATTGTCTGCTGTTCTCGTTAACCAATGGATTTTTTCACCACGGTCCTCATCTATTTCATTTTTGGCGTAGGTGTAATCCAAGGTCCCAATGAAACTATCGGTTGGGCTGTACTGTAGGGTTAGTTGCGCATTATCACGTGCACGTTGTTGGTCTGTGAAAACATAACGCACGTCGTTAGGCTGTGCAAACAACTGCCCAATCGCTGGGATATTGGTGATTTGGCTGTTTTTATAATCAATCGACTCTTCACCATTAGGGCCCCGAGCAATACCTATATTGTCAAACTCACCGGTCCACTCTGCAACACGCCAATCATTTGCCGTCGCACTCGTTGAACCACTGTCTCGTACCTGATGACTAGCCGTTAACATCACGCCCCAGGTTGAATCATCATTGGTGTAACTGAACAAACCAGAAACCTCAGGTGTAATATCACTTCCTGTTCGATTGGTGGTGTCAGTCACGGCTTTCGCCCCAACACTAATTTTTACGCCCTCATTATCAAGTGGTTTGGCCGTTTTAATGTTAATAGTCGCGCCAATACCACCGGTAGCGATGTTCGCTCTGCCTGTCTTATACACCTCAACTGAGCGTACACTTTCTGAAGCAAGGTTAGCAAAGTTAAATGCTCTACTAGTACCTTGACCGTTAGCAAACGCGTCAGCTGCTGGCATCACACGTCCGTTTAGGGTGATCATGTTTTTGTCACCACCAAAGCCACGCACTGTCACTTCTGCACCCTCCCCGTTGTTACGGCTTATTGATACACCCGTTATCCGTTGTAAGGACTCGGCTAGGTTTGTATCTGGAAATTTCCCAATATCCTCAGCTGAAATAGCATCAACAACACCGACAGACTCCCTTTTGACACTCATTGACTCTTGCATACTAGAACGTATACCGCGAACCTCAATGATTTCACTCTCTGCCGTCTCTTCTTGCGCATACGCCGGCATAACCACAGCCGTGCCTAGTAATAAAGTGACACTTTTTGCAACTAACGATAACTTAAAATTTTTGTGTGTTCTCATAAAATATGTCCTGAACTCTATAGTTCATTTATCTGACTAGCTTAGTTTTATGACCAAAACTTCAGTTGAGTTATTGGTCGGCTTCTTTTTATCCGTTGAGCTCAATACTCATCTATTTTTAGACAACCGTGCAAAACAGAATCGTTATATACGGCGTTCATTTACTAAGTTTTACTGCACCGTTTAACAGAAAGATTAACCGTTGCATAACTAAGCAGTAACAAAATAGTAACAACAGTTCACCCCCACTTGCAAGCGCTTGCAAAAAATAAATTATTATATCTATGCAGACGAGCATGTTCGTTAAAATTTTAAAAACCATAATAAGTCTAATCAAAACACTGGATTTTTGAGTTTCCGGGCAGCACCGTTAACTCTGTGTGGCGTCCCATAGCTACAGGTGCTCAATTTGACTGCCGACTACAGGGCGGTAATTTCGTTTAGCCACTTATTTGAGGTAATCGAATGTCACTAAGCCATTCGCCTTAGGGGTTTCGATAATATTTTAGAGGGTCGCAATGGCCACATTGGCAGAATAAAAATAGTTATTTATTTTGCTGGGGGAATTGGCCACCGAGCTTAATTTAAAATAGGAGCTGGGGTTTCAATCGTTGTTTGTAAATAATGTGTTAGGCCGTCATTAAAGCCATTTTTTTTTACATTGACAGGATCAAGGCAGAGTAAAAGCCTGATCCTTTTAATCCTTAGGCATGTTAAATGTCGTGGGTTTTACCTTGTTTGAAAGCCAATGCAACAGCCAATGATTGTACTAAACATAAAGAGGCCGATTGCGACCTGAATGCATCGACTTTACCTTCATTGACCACAAAACAGACATCACTGAAGGTGGCAAGAGGACTGATTTGACTGTCTGTGATGACAATTTGTTTAGCCCCTGCTTGTGAAGCGGCTTCAGTTAAAGTCACTGTTTCTTGCGCGTATGGACTGAAACTGATCGACAATACAGCATCATTCGGACCGATCATGGACAGCTGTTCCTTAAACATACCCCCTAACCCGTCTA
>JAWUXU010000085.1:0-51372 GCA_034111145.1 Paraglaciecola sp. | reverse complement strand
CAATATTACGCCACATATCTTTGAATTTATTAACGTCAGATAAGGATAATAAGGTAGGTATTAAAATTAAGCGGCAAATGGCAGGTTGGGATAATGATTACTTGCTGAAACTGCTACAAATATTTTAATGCGATTGCCCTGATAGGTGTAGGTCTACAGCTTGACAATTGCGTTTTTTAACACTAAAGAATATGACCAAGATTGAGTAGCCTCAAAGTTAATAAGGTTATACCGACCGCTCACATTACACGAGCCTCACCCTTGAGTTTCTCCGTGAAGCTAGCCTCAGAAGTATTAAAAACCTCCTTCAAGGACAGAAAATTTCCGCCTAAACAGCATAAAAAAGTACAATAGTTGGGCAACTAGATATTGTTAAATATGATTTCAAGCTGCATATTGAAAAATGATTATAGAAAAAATTTTCCAACACCTTTACAGTACTATTCCTGAAATAAATTTACTGTCGTCTATGTTAAAGGCACTAATAAGCAGAGAATCAACAAAGACATTTGATAACCCCCCATTACTAATTGCAATAACAATTCCCGTGTAATCACCCGATTGTGAACATCCACTCAAAGTAATAGCAATGTCAGCCACACCATTTGTATAATCATTTGCATTTCCACTAGCAGTACATCCCTGTATAGACCCAACTAATGTGCCACTTTCAGCGATAGTCAAGTTCCCCCATTCCCCTTGCAGAGAGTCTAACAATAATGTTTCGGGAACAAACTCCAAATTGTTATAGATTTTGGTGGCTGTGCCACTGCCAACGTCATAAGTTATCGTTGCGTCAAACATATCCAGCCCGTCTGACTTCGGTGGAACTGCGATTTCAAGACTAGATACTGAAGAAACCACACCATTTTGAAATCCACTCCCAGACCCCTCCAAGACTCTCAATCCAGCATCATAGGTATAAGAAAAACGAAATGAGTTACTTGTCGAAATCCCACCAAAATAATCCAGTGTATAGAGTACCCCAGACTTTGCCACTAACAGACCGTTTTGACCTATATAAAGGCTAGCTTGTAACTCTCCACTGAGTTCTATAGATTCATCTTTGTCAATGATTGTATCTATCTTACCAAAAACCCCTTTATCAACCCCATCAAAAGCCACCCAGTTCACATACTGTGCGCTATCTTTTTCTTGTACTGTCAATACACCTGTATAGTTCCCAGCTTTTGTACAATTTGTATAAGATGTAGAAAGTTCAAAGTACCCTTCCCCAGTATCTGTAAGCGTGCCAACAATATTACAACCATCAACATCAGTAGCACTAAGATTCATGCCACTGTCTATCAAAAAATTAGTATATACAATATCCTTCCAGGTAGTCGAAATATCAGCAAAATTAGTGATTAAATTTGAAAGGGAAAGTGTATTGTTAGAAGAAAAAGAAGCACTATTAATGTCTAATTGGTAACTACTAATAATTGTTGGTTTATTATCTGTCTGCACGTATGTGGCATTTAAAATCGCTGATTCAGAGGCATCATCACCACCAGCTGCTTCTGAATTCACCACATTATAACCCACTCCCGAAATATCGCTGAATTCAGTTGCAGAAATTACTGTTGCACCACCTTCAAACCACGAAAATTGATATCGGCCCACATTATCTACATTCGCCATATAAATATCATTGTCATTGATTACCAGAAAATTTTGCTGGTTTGGTACAATTCGAGATAAAACTGCATTCTCCAAGATGATAGGTGTCGGTGTCGGTGTCGGCGTGATTGTGACAGTAAATTCGCCCGTTGTTACCACACCGTCATTGTCTGTTACTGCCACTTCCAGCACCAATTGTGTTTCTTCTTCTACACCGGGCGCAATAAAACTTATGTTTATGGTATCGGCTCCAGTTAACGTAACTGCGGGCCCTAACTTAACAGACCAAAGAATACTATCAATAGTGCCATCTGAGTCTGTGGCAGTTGCAAGCAATTCTAAACTTTTCAATTCTTCAATCGCATTTTGACCTGAAATCCTAACAAAAGGAGCAAGATTTGGTATTGGTGTTGGGACAATAATTACATTGAATTCACTTGTTGCTGTTGCACCTTGATCATCGGTCACCAATATTTCCAACACCAATGAAGTTTCCTCATCTACATCTGGAGCAATAAAACTTACATTAGAAGTGTTGGCTCCGCTTATCGTCACTGCAGGTCCCGATTTAACCGACCAAAGAATACTGTCAATGCTTCCATCAGAATCAGTGGCATTTGCAGTAAGTGTCAAACTTTCAAACTCCTTAACAGCATTTCCCCCTGAAATACTCACCGATGGCACTACATTAGGTGTTGGTGTTGGTGTCGGTGTTGGTGTTGGTGTTGGCGTTGGCGTTGGCGTCGGTGTTGGCGTCGGTGTTGTTCCTCCCCCACCTCCACAAGCCATTAAACTCATTATGGATAACGCAACCGCACTATATTTAAACACAAATCTTACCTCCGTTAGAAACCACTTGAAAATTCGTAACAATTGACGACTAAATTACGAACAAATATTCCATTACCTTCATCAAAACGATATCGCATCCTAAATGTGTAAAATATTACTCTCTTAAATTACCTAATAATGAGGTAGATTTAATCTGGCAGCGTTTCCAGCGTAAATCTTCACTGCTGGTGTCTCTATATTGTTTGACCTTTAGCTTATCAGCGATAGGTGCCGCAGGGATTGTGAAGGCATAAGCAAACACTATAGCTTGGATATTCTCAGGGAAAGCATGAAATCGTGAGTATAGGTAAAATAAAACGTCATTTTTCCTAAAATCAAGATACATCATGCCTTATATTTTCCATATTGACATCTATTTTATATTCTTAAGGGAGTGAAAGTCGGCTATTTTTCGGCTATTAATCAGCTGTTTCCAAGTAATTCAGAATTTAGAACAAGCGCTTCCCACTGTTGTGCAAACCAGCTCTGAATATTGCTTATGATGATGAACGGCTTTTATTCAAACAGACTTATCTGAGGCGGTGCTCGACTTTGTGGGGGCAACAAAACAAGCTAAAGAAGACACCCACTTTTAAAAAGTAGTAAAACAGCGGTTATGTTCTAGACTTTAAGGTAATCACACAACCACGGATGGTCTGTCATGCCTCAGCCACGTAAAAACCAAATAAGTTTAATGGATACCCCTTATTACCACTGTGTTTCTCGCTGTGTTCGTCGTTCTTTTTTATGCGGTGAGGATAAATTTACGAGGCAGAGTTATGAACATCGCCGTGGGTGGGTGGAAGAGCGATTGTTGTTTCTATCGTCAGTGTTTTCAATTAGTATTTGTGCATATGCGGTCATGAGTAATCACACTCATGTAGTGGTGTGTGTGGACAAAGACATAGCTGAAAGCTGGTCGATGGAAGAAGTAGTAAGGCGGTGGCACCAGCTATACCAAGGTACGTTGTTGAGTCAAAAATATCAAAGAGGGGATAAGCTTAGTAAAGGTGAACTAATTAGCTTAGATTGAACAGTGACGATTTACCGTCAACGTTTATATGACATCAGTTGGTTAATGAGAAACCTCAATGAATACATAGCCCGAGAGGCTAACAAGGAAGATGGTTGCACAGGCAGGTTCTGGGAAGGTCGGTTTAAGTCCCAAGCATTGTTAGATGAAAGTGCGGTTTTAGCGTGTATGGCTTATGTTGACTTAAACCCGATCAGAGCCAAGATGGCCCCCCCCACCAGAAACGTCAAAACACACCAGTATCAAGCAACGTATACACTGTCTCATCAAACTGGGTCGATTAACAATATCGGCTTTTTATCAGGGCTTAATTAGAGTGTATGATGATCCAGAATACGGGTATCTACCTTAGCCACATTGGCCGTCTAAAGCTTTATCAAATAGGGAGTTAAGTCTTGCATTAGCATCATTTATGGTCTCTTGGCTGCCAGAAATATCAGGCAGTATGCGATTCAAAGTTGACTTATCAAGTTGAGACATTAAAGCATCCTAATTTTGTCAATATATAGGTAATTTCCGAAACAATTTACGCGACATTTCGGATAGTTTGAGCAGGTATTTACGGTATATGATTTAACCGTAAAGTGAAAGCGGCAGCTTGACAATCTTGTTTTATGTCAATTGATTCCTATGAGCAATCAATACCTACAAGGGCATTATTAAGATGAAAACTTCATACCAACAACAAAATGACTATTACCGCGGGCCAACACTACTAAGTACTTGTATGCACAGTATTGGTGCCACAAATAATTCTCATCAGCGTGATTCACATCGTGTTTTTCATCGCAAAGACAATTTACTTTGTGTTGGGGATCATTTCGAAGGCGTTTACATATTACGTTCGGGTTCAGCTAAATCATATGTTGCCTCTAGAGACGGTGAAGAACACATCACAAGGTTTAATTACCCTGGGGATATATTGGGGATCGATGGATTTGACGGCCAAGTGCATACCCAAACTGTGCGTTTTTTGGAAACCAGTAGTGTGTATTTCATTAAGAAATCAGAGATAAATAGTTTGATGCAAACAAGTGCTGATTTTCGTGATGGATTATTACAATCCATGAGCCACACTTTGGCCTGCGACAGCGCCATGATGATGTGTTTAAGCACCAGCTCAAGTGAACAAAAAGTGGCTAGGTTTTTGTTAGATTTATCCATAGGCTTTTCTGAAAGAGGTTTGTCGGGTAGTGAATTTATATTGAGAATGTCTCGTACCGATATTGCCAATTTTTTAGGTATGGCAATTGAAACAGTCAGCAGAGTATTTAATAGCTTCCAACAAAAAAAGATGATTCAAGTACGGCTACGTTATTTGTCTATTTTGGACTTAGGAGCGTTAAACCGTTGCGTGGCGATAGATGTATGTTCACATACTGTAACAAGTCAGTCAGCCCCAAAAAAAGCCATGCTGGCAATGAACTGATCACATTGGTTTGTATGTTCTGTTAGCCCTAAGTTGGATTAAAGAATCAGAAGCTTGATATTCGTCAATATTTTGCTGCCATTATTTGTTTAATTTAAGGCCAAACGTGGTGACTACGCGTCTTAAAAGCGTATGCCATATCTACAGACTTTATTAGCACTAGATACAGTAAAGCTTTGAGTCGGACAACGTCGCCTTCAGAAGTAAGGGGCCATTTGTCGCTTTGTCGAAATCCTAAAAGCTCTGTTGAAACCTAAGTTGAAATACACATTAACGATTCATTAAATGCTAATTATACATCACTTTTTTGGAGCCAAAACATGAAATGTTATGAACAGATATTAGTGGCAATTGATATTTATGCAGAATATGACCAAGTACTCAAGAGGGCTTTGTTTATTGCCCAAAAAGCGAGTCAGCTGAGTGTTGTATTTGTGACCTTGCCGAGCACTTATTTTCAACCCTATATCAGTGACGTGGGGGGTGATTACGTGGCTGAAATACATCAACAAGCTAAAAAGCGTTTAGATGAAATTGGTAAAAAAAATAACATTCCTCATACCCATTTGTATTTACCCATAGGCGATACGGCAGACGAAATCCACACTTTAGCCGCCGAAATTAAGGCCGAACTGATTGTAATAGGTACACATGGCCGCAGTGGACTTAAGTTATTGTTAGGTTCAACAGCTAATTCAGTGTTACATGGAGCTAAGCAAGATGTGTTGGCGGTTAGGATAGCTTAAACATAAACAAGGGAGTGAAAATGGCACAGCTGAACCAGCAACGACATGCCACTTTATCGATTATTCTGCATTGAGTAATGTTCTTAATTTTGATGGCGGTTTATAGCTGCATCGAACTAAGAGAGCTCTATTCAAAAGGCAGTGAGCCTAGAGTGTTACTAAAAACCAGGCATTTTATGTTCGGGCTCAGTGTATTTGTTTGGTATGGGTAAGACTGCTGGCAAGGTGGCTAAAACCCGCGCCTGAAATCCTAGCTACTATCCCAAGATGGCAGCAATTAGTAGCAAAATCCATGCATCTAGCCTTGTAAATTTTGATGATTTGTATGCCCATAGCAGGTTGGCTTATCTTAAGTGGCGAAGCAAAGGTTATTCCTTTTTGGGGGATTAACTTGCCCGCATTAATACCTGAAAATAAACCGCTAGCTGAAACTATTGAAGAAGTACATGAGACGGTAGGTACCGTGGGATATTACCTTATAAGTATACATGCACTTGCAGGATTATTTCATCATTACGTACAACGGGATAATACCCTACGACGCATGTTACCAAAAATTATTACCAAGTCAGATTAATAACTTGGGGGATCACCCCTAATATGTGACCCCATATGTTGTTTGTACTCCGGTGACTAATCTTGTAGCCCCAATTTCCTGAGTATGGTCATCATCGGGCACCATTTTGTAAAAGCCGACTGAATTAAATTTGCCGCAATAAAAACGGTAAAATACATCCAGTTTGGGTGCACAAAATAGGTTAATACCAGCGACACTAGAATCATGATCCCGGCCACCAACCTTAATGCTTGATTAACGTTCATTTTAATCCTCGCCTAATATAATGATTATAATATAGCAAGTGTAAATTAATTAGGAGTTAGCAAACTTGGATCTAGATCAATTAAAAGCCAATGCTTCTGAGGCAGAATCATTTTTAAAGATGCTAGCCAATAAAAACCGTTTAATGATCCTATGCAGCTTAGTAGACAAAGAGTGCTCGGTAACTGAGTTAAATAAATCGGTACCTCTTACTCAATCCGCGCTATCACAGCATTTAGCGGCACTGAGAAAAGCTGGGATGGTATCAACAAGACGGCAAGCGCAGACCACTTATTACTCAGTCACAGACGTCAGAGTGAAACAAATAATTGAGAAAATGTATGAATTTTTCTGTGCTGCAGAATAGTTAAATGATATGAAACAACATCCAATAGACAGTCTGGTTGCCTATTCCTTAAAAGGTGGATTTCCGCAATTTGTATTTGTAATTTCGATATTTTTAGGTGCCATTGCGCTTATTTACACGCCACGTGAGGAAGAGCCACAAATAGTCGTGCCTATGATTGATGTGTGGGTGGATGTACCTAATTTGTCTGCTCGTCAGGTTGAGCGGCAAGTGACAGTGCCACTAGAAAAATTAATCAAACAAGTACCGGGCATTGAACATATTTACTCTGCATCTCATGACGGTGGCTTAAGTGTCACCTTACGATTTGAAGTGGGCGAAGACCGAGAACGAGCATTACTGAATACCTACAATAAACTTCATTCCAATCAAGATAAAATACCTGAAGTTGCGGCGAATTGGATAGTTAAACCCATTGAAGTAGACGATGTGGCGATATTAATGGTTGGACTATTTAGCACCTCAGCAGATCTCTACTCAGATTATGAACTTCGTAGAATGGCACAAGAAGTGTCCACTGTGATTCAAAGCCTACCTAATACCAGTGAAGTTAAAATAGTAGGCGGTCGTTTAAGGTCGATACAAGTCATGCTAGATCTACAAGCACTTGCAGCCCGGCAAACCAGTGTTATGAACGTGGTTGATGCGCTGGCATTATCAAATCAGCTGGCCAGACATGGCGAACTTTCACTGGGGCAAAAGACCATAGTGATTGAGTCCGGAGATGTCATTCGCGATTTGCAGGCCCTAAATAATATTGTGGTCAACGTCATCAATGGAAAAATGGTGCTGTTAAAGGACATTGCCGAAGTACGGGATGGTCCCTCTGAACCTAAAAGTTATCAATGGTTAGAGTTTGCAAGTGCCGCCAATACAACACTTCAAGACAAATATCCCATGGTGACTATCAGTGTTGCCAAACAAAAGGGCAGTAATGCTGTCACTGTGGCAGATGATGTGCTGGCCAAAATGGCAGAACTACAAACACAAATATTACCTGATGAAGTTCACTACGAATACCTCAGAAATTATGGCCAAACGGCCAATGAAAAAGTCAATAACCTGACCTCAAGTTTGGCTTTTGCAGTGTTTACTGTAGTGGTTTTTATTGGGGTGTTTTTAGGTTGGCGTCAGGCCATCGTTGTAGCATTGGCGGTACCAATTTGTTACGGACTGACCTTGATGTTGGACTTGGCTTTTGGTTACACCATCAATAGGGTCACACTTTTTGCGTTAATTCTTTCACTTGGATTATTGGTAGATGATCCGATTACCGGGATTGACAATATCACCCGTTTTTTAGGTAATAAAAACACTTCAAAACAAGCCAACATTGTTAATGCTATGTCAGAAATACGCCCAGCATTGATCATGTCTACTATTACTATCATATTGGCTTTTGTACCTCTGGCTTTTATCACTGGAATGATGGGGCCTTATATGGCTCCTATGGCGTTTAATGTGCCTGTTAGTGTCGTAATTTCTACCTTTGTGGCTTTTGCTATCACACCTTGGTTAGCGGCTAAACTTTTAAAACCATTGACCACGCCAATAGCAGATAAATCCAACGGCCTATACTCTCGTTTATTAAATCCACTGATAGCAAAAAAAGGCAGAAGCAAGTTAGGATTATGGTTAGTGTTAGTTTTGTTCATTATTTCTTGCGCCTTGCCTTTGATCAGAAGTGTGCCACTAAAACTGCTGCCTTTTGATAATAAAAATGAGATCCAAGTTTTAATCGATATGCCCGAAGGCACCTCTTTAGAAAAGACTGCGGCAAAAGTTGATGAGGTTATTCAAATAGTCAAATTATTGCCAGAAGTAAAGGCTATTGCCAGCTATATTGGTCAGCCATCCCCCATTGATTTTAACGGCATGGTGCGGCAACACTATTTGCGAAAAGCACCTGATCTGGCAGAATTGAGAGTCACCTTGTTAGATAAAACCCAACGTGAACATCAATCCCACGCTATTGTTTTGCGTCTTAGAGAGCTGCTTGTGCCATTGCAACAACAGCATCTTTCATTAAAAGTGATTGAAGTACCGCCGGGGCCACCTGTGCTGAGTACTTTTGTTGCTGAAATCTATGCACAGCCTTTTGTCAGTCCGCAAGTACACCAAGATGCAGCCCTTAGTTTGATGGCTCGGCTTAAGTCAGAAGCCCATGTGGTGGAAGTCGACTCAACTATCAACAATGAACAGCACATTTGGCGTTTTGTAACCGATAAACAAAAAGCGGCGCTGTCAGGTATCTCCACTGTGGATATTAATAATGCTTTGGGTGTGGCGATTGCCTCTAAAAGGGCAGGGACCTATCAGGTTGAAAATGACGCATCGCCAGTGCCAATTGAGGTGAAACTCGCTTTTGAAGATAGACAATCACTTACCGATATCCTATCGCTGCAAGTTTTAGGGCAAAACGGCATTGCACAACAGAATAATGGCCTTGGATTAGAAGCGTCGCCACAGTCACTGGTGAGTTTAGCGGAGTTGGGGCAGTGGCAAAAAACCAAGGTTTCACAAGCTATATTACATAAAGATCTGGTTCCGGTGATCTATGTTACAGCAGAGTTATCTGGGCGTACGCCTGCAGAAGTGATTGCAGATCTTAGTGCTGACCTTAGCCCTCACCACAGCATTGAGCAAACAAGTCAATCGGTTGCGGCAAATGCTTGGCAAAATAGAACTTATTTACAATCCGGAGGAGGTGAGTCTTGGACATTACCCGAAGGCACCTATTATTCATTTTCGGGTGAAGGAGAATGGAAAATCACTCTGGATGTATTTAGAGATATGGGCATCGCCTTTGCTTTTGCTTTAGTCGCTATATTTTTTCTACTTAAATTACAAACCTCTAGTTCGGCATTGGCATTAATTATTATGTCTGCCATCCCATTAACGATCATTGGCATTATGCCGGGTTTTTGGCTCTTGAATCAATTTGGTGAGCGCAGTATTGCTGGTGCTCCCGACCCAATATTATTCACCGCCACCGCTATGATAGGCATGATTGCTCTTGCAGGCATAGTGGTCAGAAACTCGCTGATTTTAGTGGAATTTATCACCTTAGCGAGAGGCAAGGGCATGAGTATTAAACAAGCACTCTTAGTCGCAGGAGAGGTACGCATGAGACCGGTTTTACTCACCGCAGGTACCACTATGTTAGGAAATTTAGTCATCACCCTAGATCCCGTTTTCAGCGGACTGGCTCTGGCGATTATTTTTGGCATTATAGCTTCTACGCTTTTCTCATTGTTTGTAGTACCTATGGTGTATTACCTTGTGTTTGAAGATAACCCGCAACAACAGTTACAGGAACAAACATTATGAGTATTAGAAAATGGGCTATTCCAATCGTCACTGTTGCAGCTTTATTGGTCGTTGTGGCTTGGATGGCAGGTATCTTTACCAGCCAAGTTGCCCCTGGGTTACTGGAGCTTCCTAAACATAAGGAGTTATCCAGTTACACTGTCAATCTCAGTAATCAACCAAAGGTGGAATCCATACCTGCTGGCATTAAGGCTAGAGAAGCGACATTAGTCTCGAGTCAAATTTTAGCTCGGATTAAGAATATTCATGTAAGAGCAGGGGACAATGTAGTTAAAGGGCAGTTACTTGTTACCCTTGAAAACGAAGGTTTAAAGGCGCAATTGGCGCAAGCAGTTGCCATGGAAGATGCCTCACAGGCCTCTTTAACAGAAGCCAAAGATACCCTACAGAGAACCCAAACCCTTAAAGATAAAGGATTAGTGTCTCAAAGTACGCTTGATAACGCGGTGGCCGGTTTTCGCCGCTATGACTCAGAGGTGGTGGCGGCAAAGCAGCGCAAACAAGCGGCTCAAACAGCCCTTGAATATAGCCTTATCAGCTCACCTTTTTCTGGAGTGGTAGTTGAGCGTTCTGCAGAGCCTGGGAATATGGCATCACCGGGGCAACTACTTTTGGCTTTGTATGATCCACTTACCCTACAAATTGAGGCTGATGTGCGTGAATCATTGGCAACTCATCTGGATATTGGTCGCAAAATCACTGTTAAAATACACTCTATCGGTAAAAATATCGACGCCACTATTGTAGAAATTGTACCGGCAGCTGATCCTAACGCACGTTCATTTTTGGTCAAAGCAGGTATCGAGTTCAACCCTCACTTAAGACCTGGTATGTTTGCCAGAATGCTAATTGAAGATGGCACTGAAGATGTGTTGTTGTTACCACTGAATTATGTAAAAAGTTACGGCCAACTGGATATGGTGTGGTTGTTAAAAGATGGCCATTTAAGCCGACGGTTTGTGCGTTTAGGTAAGACCGAGTTTAATCAAATAGAAGTGGTTTCAGGGCTGAGTCCAGATGATGTTATTGCGCTGCAGGTTAACTAACCTGCTCTCGTGATTACTAAACATTTACGAGCTATAACGGGCACTTTTGACCTCGATCAATGTTTTTGCGCGAAACTCCTGTTTAATAATGTTCAGCGGTGCAGTAATTTTAGCGTAGACAAAGATGTAGTCATATTTATCGATATGCTTTTGTAAGCAGAAAAGCTTATTTTTTTGTTGTGCCTGATTTATTTTTGTAAACAGATTAATAGGTTTTATATGACATCTTTAGATAAACCCAATGTCAATCAATTGGCAAATGACACACTAGTGATGCTCTTAGCGGGCGGGCAGGGTAGTCGTCTACATGAACTCACAGAATCTAGAGCAAAACCTGGACTTGAGTTTGGCGGTGGATACCGGATTATTGATTTTGCTTTATCAAATTGTGTTAATTCAGGATTTAAAAAGATTGGGGTGGTGACGCAATACAAAGCACAAAGTCTAATCCGTCATCTTGTAAGTGGTTGGGCTAAATTCAATCAAAATTTTGGTGAGTTTCTTGAATTAATGCCTGCTTCACAACAAACTTCTGATGATTGGTATAGAGGCACTGCTGACTCATTGTTTCAAAATATTGAGTTTATCAAATCAGTGATGCCCAAATATGTTTTGGTTTTGTCTGGCGATCATATCTATAAAATGGATTATCGGGATATGCTTCAGAAACATGTTGATAGCGGAGCTGATATGACAGTCTCTTGTATTGAAGTCCCGATTAAAGAAGCGGCAGGGCAGTTTGGTGTGATGAATGTCGATGCAAATGACCGTATTCAGTCATTTGAAGAGAAGCCCATTCATCCTCAAGGGTTAGCCGATGCACCCGGTTATGCTTTAGCATCAATGGGGAATTACATTTTCAATACAGATTTTCTGATAAAACATTTGCAACAAGACGCTTTAGATCACCAGTCTGCTCACGATTTTGGTAAAGATATTATTCCCACATTATTACACGACGAACAAATTCAGGCATTTCGTTTTCGTGACTCAAATCAAGATACCAGACCTTATTGGAGAGACGTAGGCACCTTAGATGCCTATTGGAAAGCCAATATGGCTTTACTTGGGACACAACCACCTATAAAACTATGCGATTCAAACTGGCCAATCTGGAGCGCGCCAAGTTGTTTGCCTCCGGTTAAATTTATCAGTGATGAATCGGCACAAAAAGGGGATATCGCCGATTCTTTAATATCCACTGGCAGTGTTCTACATCCTTGTACAATAAAAAATTCGCTTATTTTTGAAAATTGCAAAGTAGCTAGTTACGCAGTCATTGTTGAATCAATTATATTGCCCAACACAAAAATAGGCAAAGACGTTATGATTAAGCGTGCAGTGATAGATCGCAATTGCGATGTGCCAGATAGTATGCAAATTGGCGTTGATGTTAAGGATGACCTAAATCGCGGGTTTAGGATAAGCGAAGATGGTGTAGTGCTTGTTACCCAAAAGATGTTGGATAAACTGGCCGAACGCAACGTTGCACATACAGCAACTCAATCAGCGTCAAACATTGTTCCCTTGAAGCAACAATCAGCTAACATTGCAAATGCTGCTCAGGCGAAGGAAGACAGAAACATAGTGTCTGAGGAAAAAGGTAAACATGTTATTCAATAAGTTATTCAATAAGTTATAAATAGAGCACATAAACATTCAGGGATTTTTTATGCTAAAAACACTTTCGCTGCTATTACAGCAAGCGACTCAAAACGTGCAACTTATCACCGCAAAAAAAGCGGCACAAGACCGGAGTCAAAACCATGGTTTACTCATAGATGTGCGGGAGTCTGCTGAACATTTTGCATCACCTGCTGTTGGAGCTATCAATATCCCTAGAGGTGTAATAGAAATGAAAATGTTAGAAATAGAAAATGATCCCCAACGCCCCATATACTTGCATTGC
The DNA here is from genome assembly GCA_034111145.1 of Paraglaciecola sp. Taxonomy (GTDB): domain Bacteria; phylum Pseudomonadota; class Gammaproteobacteria; order Enterobacterales; family Alteromonadaceae; genus Paraglaciecola. The sequence goes on along the minus strand of JAWUXU010000085.1, from coordinate 38,241 downwards.
GCATCTTCACTGCGCGCCGCATTAGCAGCTGAACAATTAGCCAGAGTTGGCTATACAAATGTCAGCGTGATCAGCTGTAAAATGGACGAAGTACACAAGATGCACCAATATTGTGAATAACTGCTAAATATCGATTGATATGTTAGATTTCGGTAGCAACCTTTCACCCTTATCGGCATACCATTTATTAATGTTCAGCCACATATCCTCGACTGTTGCGGCATACCAGAACAGCTATTGATCTTCGAAATCTATAACACCTTCAGCAACAAGAAAATCAATAAAATTCCCGCGCGACTTGATAATATTGACTATTGATTTGAATACGTTTGGCAATGGCCAACTTTTTTATTCACTTTTTATCTTGTGGCTTTTGTTCTAGTTTTTGGATTAACCCCTCTATTTTCTTTTGTGCTGATAATGGTTCTACGATGCGGGTACTGCCAAACACCACAATAGTAAGTTCAATACCGTGTTTATTTAATAACACTTGTGGTTTTAGGTAATCTAACTGCAACCTAATTCCTCTGGTGTTTGGGCCTTTCAAAAAATCAATATCTTCAATGGCAGGAACGTGGCAGCTATTGTCTAGTATTGCTTCTCACTTATTGGCAATATTTGGATCTTCTTCAATCGGTTTAGGCTTATGCTAAGGCAAAGCTTGTCTACGTTAGATCAAGATCTGAGATCGCAGTCAACTTATTTTTAAAAAATCATGTAAAAATGATCAAATTGCGGCTAAATAGGTCAATAAAGCATCAGTATGTTATCTCTAATTTATGTGGGGAATGACAGCTTCAAGATATGAAGCTTGAAAATGATTTTATTGATCATCTGTCTCCTCAAACTAAGCATTATCGTTTTTTCGGTGGTGTCAATCATGTTTCAGACAAAGTATTAAAGGCTTTTTGTGATGTAGACGGTCAGAATTCTAAGGCATTTGTTGCTACTGAACGGATAAATGGTGAAGAGGTAGAAATTGGTGTCTGTCGCTATGTAGTCACTCAAAACCCTGATATTCATGAAATGGCTGTAACGATAACTTTAATAATTCGACGGAAAGTGCAGAGCAAAGCCTTGAAGATATTGCCATGGAAAATAGGATAGTAGAGTCTCAGGTGTATACCAAGACAGGCAACCCTTCTAATGAAATTCATAATCTGGCAAAAGAAATTCAGGCATATTTAATTATGATAGGTACACATGGTCAAAGTGGTCTGAAGTTATTACTTGGCTCTATCGCAAATGCAGTACTACATGGCGTTAAGTGTGATGTGTTGGCTGTGAAAATATGTTTTCAATAGTGAGTTTTTGATAGAACGATTGTTGGTAGATGTACTAAACTCTCATTCAGAACATGATTTTGCAGAAGATGATATTGGTAACGACATTATTCCTGCGTCCATAGGCGACAGCCACGTTCAGACCTTCAGATTTCATAATTGCGAAAATAATGATCAGCCGTATTAGCGAGATGTGGGTAAACTGGATCCAGTCTGGTGGACAAAAATGGACATGGTCACAGTACTTCGCAGCTAAATATCTATGATAAAGATTGGCCGATATTGACTCACCGAGAACACCCTACCGCCACTAAATTTACATTCAATGATTATAACCGTGGTTATACCTTTAATTCCATAATCGCGGGTGGCTGTATCGTGGCAGGTGCAAAAATAAGCAGCAAGTGTTGCTGATAATCAACGCCCCTAAAAATAACCAGCGTGTCTAGGTGGTTTTACTGATCTACAACAATGTTTTACCGGCTCTGCAGGTTAATTTATCGACTTAATCTTAAATATTAATACTTTTAATCTAGGCCAATGAGGGCAAAAAGATGGATCTACAAAATTGTCGAGTATTGTGGTTTGAATCTATTGGGCTCGACGACATAGCGTTAGTGGGTGGTAAAAACGCCAATCTTGGTGAGTTAAGCCGAATGCAAAAGAATGTTAATATTCTGGTTCCTCCTGGATTCGTATTGACCACTGTGTTGTACCGAGAGTTTATTAAACACAACCAACTTGGCGAGCAAATTAGTGATCAGTTACAAGCCTTAAGCGACCAAAAACAGAATTTATCTACTACTGGCACAACAATTCGTCAGGCCATTTTGGCCGGTGAATTCAGCGATGAGCAAAGGACTGAGATAACCGATTCTTATCAACTGCTTTGTGAAAAGGTAGGCCTTGAAAATTGTGATGTAGCAGTACGCAGCTCAGCCACGGCTGAGGATTTGCCAGAAGCTAGTTTTGCAGGGCAGCAAGAAAGTTATTTAAATATTCAGGGCCCTGATGCACTTATTGCCAGCACTCGAGCGTGTATTGCCTCCCTTTTTACGGATCGGGCCATTGCATACAGAGAACAACAGGGGGTGAATAATCAAGGGATCGCTCTTGCAGTTGGGGTTCAGCAAATGGTTCGCTCAGATAAAGGCTGTGCTGGTGTCATGTTTACTATCGACACAGAAACTGGTTTTCCCGATGGGGTTTTAATCAACGCGTCTTGGGGATTAGGTGAATCAATTGTCAAAGGCAGTGTCACGCCAGACCGTTATATGGTGTTTAAACCCTTATTAGCCAATAAAGAATTCACTCCTATCATCGAAAAGCAGTGTGGCAGTAAACTTGTCAAGATGATCTACAGGCAGAACATAGATACACAAACTGACATCGCTGCACAAAAAAATACCTATACTGACTTTACCGAGACTATTACTACCACGATGCAAGAACAGCGTGCACTGGTACTTAATAATGAAGAGATAATATTGCTGGCGAATTGGGCGACTGCTATCGAACGCATATATGACAAACCTATGGACATTGAGTGGGCAAAGGATGGAGCGACGGGTAATTTTTATATAGTTCAAGCGCGACCTGAAACCGTTGAGTCCCGTAAAGATCGGCATCTGTTAAAAACCTATTACTTAAAACAGAATTCTCAAGAAACGCCAAAAGTGTTGGCAAAAGGTGCCAGCGTAGGCAATGCCATCGTTAGTGGTAAGGTATTTTATCTAAACGACCCAAGCGAGGGTGATAATTTCCCTGCGGGTGCAATTTTGGTTACCGAGCGCACTGATCCTGATTGGGTGCCTATTATGAAAAAAGCTACAGGCATCATTACTGATTTAGGTGGCACCACTAGTCATGCTGCGATTGTCAGTCGAGAGTTACAAGTTCCGGCAATTGTAGGAACAGGCAACGCTACCCAAACACTTAGTACTGAAATGCAAGTCACTATGGATTGTGCTTCTGGATCAAATGGCGAAGTGTTGTCTGGTGCGCTTGAGTTTGGAACCCGGCTAGTGCAGCTAGACGAAATCCCCTCCACCAAGACTGCCGTAATGCTCAATGTTGCCGTGCCTGACGGTGCCTTACGCTGGTGGCAATTACCCATTGCTGGCATAGGTTTGGCACGCATTGAATTTATTATAGCCAGTGTTATAAAAGCTCATCCAATGGCGCTTATTCATCCTGAAAAGGTGACGGATCCTAATATATTTGAAGACATTACAACCCTTATAGGAAGCTATCAAGACGGCGCTGAGTACTTTATTGACACACTGGCAAATGGTATAGCCAAGATCGCTGCCTCAGTGTATCCAAAGCCGGCAATTGTGCGTTTTTCTGATTTTAAAACCAATGAATATAAAAGTTTGCTTGGAGGTGAATATTTTGAGAAAGAGGAACCCAACCCCATGCTAGGTTTACGTGGTGCATCCCGTTATTACCATGCCAGTTATCGAGAAGCCTTTAAGCTGGAATGCCAAAGCATCAAACAAGTAAGAGAAAAAAAGGGTTTTGAAAATGTCATTGTTATGGTCCCTTTTTGCCGCACGCCCAAAGAAGCAGATGAAGTGTTAACGCTTATGGCCAAATATGGCTTACAAAGAGGAAGTCGTGGATTACAAGTTTATATGATGTGCGAAATCCCTTCTAACGTCGTGTTAGCTGAACAATTTGCCAAAAAATTCGATGGTTTTTCTATTGGTAGTAATGATTTGACCCAACTAATCTTGGGCATTGATAGAGATTCAGCTGAGCTGGCCAACTTATTTGATCCAAAAAACGAAGCGGTAACTCGAATGATCGCAGATGTAATCAAGCAAGCGCATAAACAACATATCAAAATTGGTATATGTGGACAGGCACCCTCTGACTATCCAGAGTTTGCTGCGTTTTTAGTTGAGTGTGGGATTGATTCTATTTCCCTTAATCCAGATTCGGTTGCATCTACCATTAACACCATTGCACAGGCAGAAAATGAAATGTTGCAGAAAAATAATGGGTCACCTACCGAGGACGAGTTTTGAATTGCTCAACATCTTCTCGATTAAATCAATAAGACATGACTAACGAACCAAATACTCCTCTAAACTTAGAGGTAAAACTAATGCACGCACTTCCACACCAATATAATGTTCAAGCTAAAGGCCAGTCAGAGAAAATAGTCTGTAGGTCAAAATAAAAATCTGTCTGAGTTAAGTGTCGCAGCGCCAGCCCAATTTGGCGGCCCTGGTTCAATGGTCCCCAGAAGATCTGTTTATGGCGTCAGTAGCCAGCTGTTTTTATTCTATCTTTTAGGGCCATAACAAGGGCATCAAGTCTTAGCTGGCTTTCCTTAGAATGTGATGCCCAAGGCATACTTGATAAACTAGATGGCAAGACCCAATTCATCAAAATTTCCTTCAAAGCCAAATTGGTGATAGCAGCCGCACAGAGCACTGAAAAGCTGAGCGCCTACTCAACAAAGCTCAGCAGAGTTGTTTGGTTAGTCATTCTTTAAAGTCAGAGTCTCATCTTGAATGCGAGGTCATAGTCGAACCGCAGTAAAGCAATCGTAGTAGATTCACATTACTATCATTGCTGCTCACTTAGGTATTGGCGCACTATCGTTTCAATCTTTGGATGATTTAGTAGTGAATGGGGCAGACAATAGCTGTATGAATGTTTGCATTTTTTTTTCATAACTAGCAGATTCAATTTCTTTGTCAGTCACCTCCATTGTCGCAACGGGCTGTTTAGCAGATAGTGTTGCCATGCTGTTGAAAACATTAGTAGCACCAGATGAATCTTGAGTGCAGAAAAACGCTACATGATTGAATCGGTCTTTTTCTCGTTGAATATAGCTACGCATTGGCGCAGCTAATCTACCTATCCAAACAGGTGAGCCTAATATCAACAGATCATACAGTCCAGCATCAGCATTTACAGTGTGAATTCGACTGCTTCGAGAAAATAACGTTTGGAATACAGTGGTTAACATGCCAAACATACCCGTGCGTGTTTTACGATCCCGGATATTTTCAATATCTGCGTTACATGCGGTGGCAATTGCTTCAGCAATTTTCTGCGTATTACCACTAAGGGAGTAGTAAATAACCAAAGTTTTCATAATCTGTATACCCTATTGAGGAAACTTTTCGAAAACTAAAGCAACTGCTTCGTTTATTTTGCCTTCGAGATTATCCATGGTTTTTTTAGTCAGTTTGCCGACCGCAATGCCTTCCCATAACAATTTTTTACTACTGCGATCAATTACATCAATGTTCAGTGTGCCCTCTGTGTATTGATCCACTCTGGTCGCGGGTCGTGGGTATGCTCCCCATACGCCATAGTTGTTCCTATAGCCATAGTACGGATAAAGTCTTGACGTGTCAGTGATACGGATTTTTTGCTTTTTATAAGTGTTGAAATTGACCCAAAGGTCAGAGTTGGCTGCGTAGCGGTAACCTTTATTTTGCATTTGTGTAACGATGGCCGCTTTTATATGGTGGGTTGAAAGTTTGTCATATTCATCACCTTTAGGCATAAGCTGAGGGTGAAATGAAAAAGTTGAATATACACTTAGATCCGCATTTTCATCATACAATGCATGCACGGTAGGCAAGGATTGGCACCCTGAAAGTACATTAATGCTGCACACCAGCATTATCCCGAAAAGTCTGTTCATTAGAATTTTTGACATAAATGCTACGTCCTAAAAATTGAGCATGTTGGAATACTCAAATAATAGGTAGATTAGGCACAGGCATGTTGATCCAAATCAAACTAGTCAATTAGGATAGGTTTAATCAGTTAGTCAGTGTTATGGCCTCACAATCAATCCTTTGATGGGGGTATACCATTGCGCTTAGGATAAAACTTAGATTCAACTTTGAATAATTCTCCTCAGTTGCGCTAACTCTGCAACGTGTAACGATCATATTTAGTGAAATGTTGGCGAACCTTTAGCAACGTAAATATTGTTTTTCCCTCGCAATAAATTGATGCAGGTCAAAATATTTGTGCCTGTTTTTATTAGGCTAACCCTAAGTTAATTCCATCAATGCAGAGCGAACATGGATATTCCTAAAACCACCAATAAGGCAGACCAAGCCGCTCTCCCGGCAAATTTCAATGACTACTTTCAGCGCTATTTGGACTTTGACTGGCAATACGCACGGGACCAAATAAGAGGTTACGGCGATGGTATCAACATGGCTTATGAAGCCATTGATCGGCATATAGAAGATGGTTACAAGGACCAATTAGCATTAATTTTCTTAGGTAAAAAAGGTCAAAGGGAGACCTACTCATATGGACAAATGCAAGAACTATCAGACCGTTTCGCTAACGTTCTCAGTGAGCTGGACATTAAAAAAGGGCAATTATTGTGTAGTTTGTCTGACCGAGTGCCCATTCTCTACTCTGCAATATTGGGTTGTTTAAAAGCAGGGGTAGTTTTTAGTCCGCTATTTTCAGCTTTTGGCCCTGAGCCAATTCGTTCAAGGATGGAAATAGGCAAGGCTCGAGTATTACTGACCAGTGCCAAACATTATCAAAAAAAAGTAGCCGCTTGGCGACATGAATTAAGCCACTTAGATCATGTATTGTTATATGACTGTAAGGGGGATTGCCCTGATGATTGTATCGATATTGATGTGGCTATTACTCAGCAAAATAAACAGTACAAAATTTGCCAAACGTCTTCTCAAGACACCGCTTTATTGCATTTTACCAGTGGTACAACAGGCCAACCTAAAGGTGTGGTGCATGTCCATGAGGCAGTGGTCTATCATAAATATTCTGGTTTTTGTGCCTTGGATATTCAGCCTAACGATGTGTATTGGTGTACGGCTGATCCAGGTTGGGTAACCGGAATATCTTATGGGGTGATTTCACCCTTGTGCAATCGGGCTACGTTAATTATAAATCACGGAGAATTCGATCCAAGTCGCTGGTACAGCATTATCGAACAAGAAAAGGTCAATGTTTGGTACACCGCGCCAACGGCAATTCGCATGTTAATGAAAGTTGGGGAAAAATTGGCCGAACAATATGATCTCAGCTCATTACGGTTTTTAGCGAGTGTGGGTGAACCCCTTAACCCAGAAGCCGTGGTGTGGAGTGAGCGAGTATTAGGTAAGCCCTTCCATGACAATTGGTGGCAAACCGAAACCGGCGGCATTATGTTAGCCAATTTTAGATCCGAAAAAATAAAAGCTGGCTCCATGGGCAGGCCATTACCTGGCATTAGCGCCGGGATTGTGCAGGTAGATGACAGTGGTCGCTTAATTCAATTAATAGCTGCAAACGAAATCGGCGAATTAGCCTTACGACCTAGTTGGCCTTCAATGTTCCGCGATTATTTGCATGAAACCAAGCGCTATACCGCATGTTTCAAAGATAATTGGTATCTCAGTGGTGACTTAGCCTATAGGGATGAACAAGGCTACTACTGGTTTGTTGGACGTAGCTCTGACTTGATTAAATCTGCCGGCCATTTAATAGGCCCATTTGAAGTGGAAAGTACCTTGCTGGAACACCCTGCAGTGGCTGAGGCTGGCGTTATTGGTATACCCGACTCTGTTGCAGGGGAAATAGTGAAGGCTTTTGTTGCACTTAAACCTGGATACGAACCCACCGAGCCATTACTTAAGAGTCTTATGGCCCATGCCCGCAGTAAATTAGGGGCTTCCATTGCTCCCCGCGAAATCAGCTTCAAAAACAACCTACCCAAAACGCGTAGTGGAAAAATAATGCGCCGTCTACTTAAGGCCCGGGAGCTGGGTTTGCCAGAAGGTGATATTTCAACTCTGGAAAGTGATGAGGAAATCGTTGATGACAAACACAAAAAATAAGCCACATATGGACAAACAACATTTGCAGCACTTGCTTAAACAAATGTTACGCATTCGTCGCTTTGAAGAACGATGTGCTCAGTTATATACCCAAGAAAAAATACGCGGGTTTTTGCACTTATATAATGGCGAAGAGGCAGTGGCGGTTGGTGTTATGCAAGCTTTAAAGCCAGAAGACGCTGTGCTGGCCACTTATCGAGAGCATGGGCATGCATTAGCCAGAGGGTTGGACATGAACGCAGTGATGGCCGAGTTATATGGCAAAGTAACTGGCAGTAGTCGCGGACGTGGTGGCTCGATGCACATTTTCGATACGGCTAAGGGTTTTTATGGGGGCAATGCCATAGTTGCAGGAGCACTTCCCTTGGCGGTTGGTTTGGCTCTAGCAGACAAAATGCAGCATAAAGCCAATGTCACCGTGTGTTTTTTTGGGGAAGGGGCCGTGGCTGAAGGAGAGTTTCATGAAAGCCTCAATCTAGCCAAATTGTGGCAATTGCCGGTGCTGTTTGTGTGTGAAAACAATGGTTATGCCATGGGCACTGCGTTGCAAATTTCTGAGTCAGAACAACATATTTACAAAAAAGCACAAAGTTATGGGCTTGATGCAAAGGCAGTTGACGGTATGAATGTGGTTGATGTAGAGGCTGCTGCCAAACACTATTGCGATGTTATCCGGTCAGGCTCTGGCCCGTGTTTTTTAGAATGTAATACCTATCGTTTTCGCGGCCATTCGATGTTTGATACCCAACTTTACCGTGCTTCAGAAGAAGTAAAAGAATGGCAACTTAAAGGGCCGATCGTAAAACTTCAAAACTGGTTACAAGACAATCATGAGCTGCGCGAAAGTGAATTAGCTCAGCTTGAGGCTGAGGTGGTTCAAGAGGTTGATGCAGCCGTCGTATTTGCTGAAGAAGCTGAGTTTGAAGCAGAAGCAGATTTGTTTTTTGGCGTACATACGGCGGTGACAGTATGAGTTCTATCAAAACTGACAGCGCAAACTTGAGCTATCGAGAAGCGGTTCGCGCCGCAATATCAGAAGCCATGCATGCTGACTCACGGGTTTTTCTAATGGGCGAAGATGTGGGCAATTATGGTGGCTGTTATGCGGTCTCAAAAGGTTTGTCAGCCGAATTTGGTTCTGAGCGTATTTTGGATGCCCCCTTGTCTGAGTCAGGCTTTGTTGGTGCAGGAATAGGTGCGGCCATGGGCGGTATGCGGCCCATAGTTGAAGTGATGACGGTTAACTTTAGCCTGCTGGCGCTGGACCAAATTGTCAATAATGCCGCTACTTTGCGGCATATGTCAGGAGGGCAATTATCTATTCCTTTGGTTATTCGCATGGCAACGGGGGCTGGTAAACAGTTGGCTGCTCAACATTCGCATAGTTTAGAAAATTGGTACGCTCATGTACCAGGCATTAAGGTACTTAGTCCGGCTACCATTGCAGATGCGCGTTATATGTTAGGCATGGCCCTGGCTGACCCAGATCCGGTAATAATTTTTGAACATGTGATGCTGTATAACGAAACTGATGTTGTGCCCAGCCCTAATGATTGTGTCGATATGCACAAGGCCGTGGTGAGGCAAGAAGGACAGGATATTAGCTTAATTACTTATGGCGGTTCGCTGGCCAAAACAATGCAGGCTGCTGAATTGTTGCAGCAACAGCATATCAACGCTGAGGTGATTGATCTGCGTTGTTTAAGACCTCTAGATACTCAAACCATTTTTTCGTCAGTGAATAAAACTGGCCGCGTAATTGTCGTAGATGAAGGCTGGCGAACTGGGAGTCTAGCGGGGGAAATATGTGCGCTGGTTGCAGAGCATTGTTTCTGGTCGTTAGATGCGCCGCCGCAACGAGTATGTAGTCAGGAAGTACCAATACCCTACCCGAAACATCTGGAGCAGGCAGCCACACCGCAAGTTGAACAAATTGTTATTGCTGCACAGATTTTGCTGAATAAACCAGTATCCAAATTGGACGTCAATCAATGAAAGACATTCTCATGCCGTCTTTTGGCGCTGATATGGCCAAGGGAGAAGTTGCACAGTGGAAAGTTAAGCCGGGTGATAGGGTTAAAAATGGCGATATTATTGCCAGTATTGAAACCATGAAGGGCCTGATTGACATGGAAGTGTTTGACGATGGGGTGATTGAAAGCTTATTAGTTGCCGAGGGGCAAGAGTTAGGCGTTGGCCAAATCATTGCTAAAATGCGCCTGTCAACCGAACTCGAGGTTGATACGTCTAAGTTTAATACGCCACAGGAAAAAGCACCTGAAAATACAGCTCTCGAAAATACAACACCCAATGATGGAAAAAGTCAGCAACTAGAGCAGCCAATCACTGCACAGCAAGCTGCTGTGGAAAAAGAAGCATCAAGTTCTGTTTTAGCCAAAGGAGATGCAACCTACGCTATCAAACATCGCGGTGATGGGTTTACTCGGCCTATTCTGAAACAGGGAGGTAGAAAAAAAATCTCACCACTGGCGTTGAAAACAGCGCAGCAGCAAGGATTAGATTGGCAGCAAATTGCAGTGGGTTCTGGCCCAGACGGAGCAATAGTTTTAGCAGATATTATGGCGGTAACTCAGGTAGGTATTAGTCAATCAGCAGACTTTGAGAATACACTTGTAACCACCAAAAAATCATCCTCAGAAAAACCTAGTGCTGCAGATGAGATGCGTAAAGCGATTGGGGCAGTGGTCAGTCAATCAAAACGCGAAATACCTCACTATTACCTGCAATTAGATATCGCTTTAGATAAGGCGCTGGACTGGTTAAGTACCCACAATAATGGATTGCCGCCAGAGCAACGTATCCTTATAAACGCCCTTATTTATGTGGCGATTGCGCGGGCGCTTGGTAAGTTTCCAGCCTTTAATGGCTTTTATCAAGATTGCAGATTTAAGCCAGCAGAATCCGTGCATTTAGGCAATGCTATCAGTTTGCATGAAGGAGGTTTAGTGGTTGCCGCGCTCCACAATGCACAACAACTCAGTTGCACAGAGATGATGATTGCTCTGAAAGATCAGGTCATAAGGGCGAGGGATGGGGGCTTGCGGATGTCAGAAATACAAGACGCCACAGTGACCGTTTCCAACATTGGTGACAGAGGTGTAGACAGTATTCAAAGTATTATTTTCCCCCCCCAGGTAGCGATTATTGGCATTGGCCGGCCGCGCACTATTCCTTGGGTGGTGGAACAGCAGATCGTTGTGGCAACTGTCGTCAGTGTTAGTTTAGCCGCAGATCATAGAGTCAGTGATGGCCATTCAGGTGCCCGTTTACTCAATAAAATTAATAAGTTACTACAGAAGCCGGAGTCACTCGTATGAGGAATTTAGCGTCAATAAAAGAATCTATCTGTCGGTTAATTGGGGATATTGCCCCGGAAGTGGATATTGAGACACTCGATCCTAATGAGGATATACGAGATGAATTAGATTTAGATTCAATGGATTTTATGCGCCTACTTGAGGGCATAGATAAAGAGTTATCCGTCAACATCCCGGAAAGTGATTATCAAAGGGTGAATACCCTACAAAGCATGGCTGAATATATTGCCAGTCACATTGTAGGAGGTGCTTCAGCGCCGAATTGTTAGGTCGTAGCAGGTTCACCGGAGCAACTGGTTCACGACTAAAGTCGTTCCTGCACGGTTCCTACCTTGCCCTTGAATTTCTTGATACAAGTCAATATGGAACGTGTCCAATTAACACAAAATAAATCCACAATAATGTAGTCACTTAATGTTGGGTAATATTGTGTATGTAAGTCTATACAAGCTCTACCAAGACAATTCCCGACAGGGCAATATATTGCTGGTAATGTTGGCAATATTTTTGACTATTTATTTCCTGCCCGTTAACAATCCTGTTTTCACTAATGCCTGGCTAGAAGGACTTAGCTTGACCAACTGGTATGCCCGTGAACACGTTATTCTGTGCTTACTACCCGCCTTTTTAATTGCCGGAGCTATGGCTACCTATATTAGCCAAGGCTCGGTTATGCGCTATCTAGGTCCGCTAGTTACCAAACCCCTAGCGTTAGGCGTTGCGTCGGTGTCGGGTGCCTTACTTGCGGTATGTTCCTGCACTGTGTTACCTCTATTTGGCGGTATTTATAAACGTGGTGCAGGTTTGGGTGCTGCGATCGCATTTCTATATTCAGGCCCAGCAATTAACATTATAGCCATAGTGGTTACCAGTAAAATATTGGGCGCGGAGTTAGGCGCCGCTAGAGCGGTTGGGGCCATTGTGTTTGCATTCGTAATTGGCTTCATCATGCATATTATTTACCGCAAAGAGGAATCTGAACGTGGTGTAAATTCGCAGCATGGATTTTCAGACGAAGCTCAGGAAAAACCCCTAAAGGCCAGAATTGTATTTTTTGTTTTAATGATAGCCATACTGGTTTTCGCCAACTGGGCATCAGCGGATAATCAAAGTTGGATGCTTATTTATCAATGGAAATGGCAAATAACCTCTCTACTTGCAGTATCTCTAGCCATTTTACTGTGGCTATATTGGGATTGGTCCCTAGTACATTTGCTCGTGCTTAGTGCCGTGATTGGAATCAGTATTTGGTCGCTGCCTAGTGAACCGCAATTACCGTTTATTATTGGCATTTTTGGCCTGATGTTGTTGGCGGCTCTTAGACCAAAAGACGCAGAGTGGGTAGCACAGACTTGGGACTTCACTAAACAGATCATGCCACTGCTATTAGCTGGCGTATTTGTCGCCGGGGTGTTACTTGGTCGACCGGGTTATCAGGGCTTAATACCTGATGAATGGGTAAATATGGCGGTGGGAGGCAATACCCTATTGTCTACATTTTTGGCTTCTTTACTGGGGGCGCTGATGTATTTCTCCACTCTCACGGAAGTCCCCATTGTGGCAAGTTTATTGGGAGCTGGCATGGGAAAAGGGCCATCTCTGGCCTTGTTATTGGCAGGACCTGCATTGTCACTACCCAATATGCTGGTGATCCGCACAATTATTGGTACACAAAAGACCCTGGTTTATTGCTCACTTGTGGTGTGCATGGCAACCATAACAGGTTTTATTTATGGCAATTTTGTTTAAACATACTGGAAACTAACATGAAATTTATTATATACGGCAGTGGCTGCAGCAAATGCCAATTACTTGCAGAACGACTAGAGCAAGCTGCTTCAGCACTAAACATTAGTTATGAACTTGAGAAAATAACGGCCGTCAACCAGATTATTGCTGAAGGTATAATGCGCACACCCGCATTAGCGGTGGATGGTGATATTATCCTTGAGGGTAAGGTTGTCAGTAGCGCAGAATTGCAAGCCTTGTTGACCAAATTAACTTAAGCATCTGCCTGTGATCTTACAGTTTTAGACGGCTTAAAAAGAAGCAGCGCCAAACTGTTGTACTGTATCAGGTTCATGTCGTAGGAGGTGATTTAGCTCCAGATTGTTGGGTTGTGACAGGTTAACGACTAAAGTCGATCCTACATAATATCAACATTGTTCCAGTATCGATCCTACGTGATTTCTACAAAAAAATCGGTGGTATGCCCTATCTGGACTATAAAAATCGACTCGCCAATTTAAACGTTTGTTTAATCTGCCTATTTAAAATATCCCACTTACATCATTCATTTTCGACTAGTTCCTTGTGCTTTTTGTTAACCATCCGCAAATAGTGAACCAATATGTTGGTTCACTATTTGATTTTAGAGCTGAAATGATAATAAGTTTTGACCGTGATCAACTTAAGTCTATGTCGATGACTCTATTCTTGTGCTGGGCTTAAACAGAGCTCTACACTTATCAAAAAATCGTATGGTTTATCCAACGTTCAAAGTAATAAGGGATACAAATTGTCTAAAATATTTGGTTTTGATGCATTTTCGCCAAAGGAAATAGCCCTCAAAGTTGAGAATGTTGGTGTGGCCAAAGCGAGACTTGGATTGTTGCCAATGTGTTTACTTGGGATATTAGCAGGTGCATTTGTCGGTTTAGGCGCTCTATGTTTTGTATTGGTTAAATCTGATCTGACTTTGAGTTTTGCAGTCAGTCAACTATTAGCTGGTGTGGTTTTTTCTTTGGGATTAATCTTAGTGGTGGTAGCTGGTGCAGAGTTGTTTACTGGCAATAATCTGTTGGCTATGGCTTGGGTTGATAACAAAATATCCAGCAAAGAACTGCTAACCAATTGGGTAGTGGTGTGCCTGGCAAATTTCATAGGCGCCGCTGGTTTGGCTGTATTGGTGTTCCTTTCTGGGCACACCGATATGAACAATGGTGAAATTGCTCGGCAATACGTCAACATTGCGGCCAACAAAACAACATTGCCTTTTGGTACTGCCTTTATTAAAGGGATCTTATGCAACGTGTTAGTTTGCTTAGCAGTGTGGATGGCAGTGGCTGGGCGAAGTGTTATGGACAAAGTTATCGCGATTATTTTTCCGATTACCGCTTTTGTGGCAGCTGGCTTTGAGCACAGTATTGCAAACATGTACTTGATCCCTATGGGCATGATGATAGAAGCGTTTTCAGAACTTGAAACCAGTACAAATACAATCAGTTTTGCTGGGTTATTTTTGCACAACTTACTGCCCGTCATTTTAGGCAATGTAATAGGGGGCAGTGGTTTTGTGGCATTTGTATATCATTTTATCTATAGACGTCACTCCGCAGAAAATAAAGAATCTCCTTAAACGTTAGCCTTAATTTTATTCGGTATAATATTGACTTGTGTCAACATTGGTCTGTACAAAAAAGCGTTTACTTCCCTTAAATATTTTAGCCGTTTGGAAGCCAGTATGGCGAATTGTTTAGTTAGTAGCATTTGTCCTTTTTGTGGGGTTGGTTGTGGTATTGGCCTAGTGACCGAAAATAACCGTGTTACTGGCGTTCAACCATTACTTGCACACCCAATCAGTCAAGGTCAATTATGTTCAAAAGGTTGGAACACCGCTTTTGGTATCAATCCTAAAGATCGGATCACCCATCCGCTTATTAAGCAACACGGACAGTTTGTAAAAGTCAGCTGGGAGCAAGCTCTTAGTCACATAGCGGATAAATTTAGCAGCTATATTTCAAACTATGGGGCTAATTCTGTGGGTATGATAAGTAGTGCCAGAGCGACGAACGAGGACAATTATGCCGCGCAAAAGTTTGCTAGGGCGGTATTAAAAACTAACAATATTGATCACTGTGCACGCATTTGCCATAGCCCGACAGTGGCGGGGCTCAAACAAACCCTTGGTTCTGGTGCTATGACCAACAGTATTGATGATGTTGACAAGGCGGATGTCATTCTGGTGATGGGCGCCGATCCGACTGAAAACCATGCCATTATTGGTGGCAGGATCATGCGCGCCAAACTTAATGGGGCGAAATTAATTGTCATCGACCCCCGAGTTACCCGTCTGGCAGAGGTCGCAGATTTGCACTTACAGCTTAATATTGGCAGCAACATCGCCTTACTTAATGGTTTGGCAAATATTATTTTGCAGCGCGGCTGGCAAAATGACGAATTTTTGTCGAAACGGGTTGAAGGGCTCAATGAACTGCAACAACAAGTTGCTAATTACCCCTTAGATGAGGTGGCTAAAATCACCGGTGTTGATGGCCATAAATTGCTCGAGACGGCTTTGTTGTATAGCCATGCCAACGCTGCTTTTCTGGCATACGGAATGGGCATTACCCAGTTTATTAGTGGTACTAATAATGTAATTGCAGTGTCCAATTTAGCTCTCTTATGTGGGCAAATTGGTCGTGAAGGCACGGGGATTAATCCCTTGCGTGGGCAGAATAATGTACAAGGAGCGTGCGATATGGGCTGCCTGCCAAATGTTTATCCAGGCTACCAGAGTGTCGCCGAAGCAACTGTTAGGTCAAAATTCGAACAAGCCTGGCATACCTCAGTGCCTGTTGATCCTGGTCTCACCTCCCTGGGCATGAGTAATCAAGCGCGCAATGGTAATTTTAAAGGGCAAATCATTTTTGGTGAAGATCCGGTGGTCACCGATCCAGATCAAAATAAAGTAGCCGCCGCTATCCAGGCATTGGATATGCTAGTGGTGGTCGAACTTTCGATGACTGAAACAGCAAAAATGGCCGATGTGCTGCTACCCGCAGCATGCTTCGCGGAAAAACAAGGCACCTTTACTAACTGTGAACGGCGAGTGCAATTAGTGCGTAAAGCCATAGAACCACCGTTTCAAGCCAAGGCTGACTGGAAAATATTGGCTGAGTTGGCGGCAAAAATGGGCAAGGGTGAACTGATGAATTGGCAAAACAGTGAACAGATCTTTGCTGAAATGGCGTCTTTGACCAACTCGTTCAGTGGTATGACATACCAATTGTTGGATAAACATAACGGCTTGCAGTGGCCTTGTAATTCAGATCATCCTTTGGGTACACCTTGTTTACACAGCAAAGAATTTCCTATTGGTAAAGCCCGGCTGATCCCGGTCGAACAAACCTCAACAGCCGAAGTGCCTGATAGCAATTATCCATTTTGGTTGACTACACATCGTCTGCATTATCATTATGGATGTGGCTCCATGACCCGCCAATCGCCTTTATTGGAAAGGGAAACCCCAGAAGGTTTGTTGTTTATCCATCCTCAAGATGCCTATGATTTGGGTTTGAAAAATCATCAAGCAGTGGCGGTAAGTTCCAGACGTGGTTATTTGGAAACGCGTATTGTATTTAACGAACAAGTTGCGCCTGGTTTATTGGCCATGCCTTACCATTTTAAGGAAACGCCTTCTAACCAACTGACCAATGACGCGATGGATGTATTAACTGAGATGCCGGAACTTAAGGCCTGTGCTGTCGACCTTCAACCTTTGCCGGAACATGTATTACCAAGATCAGCAAAGCAGATTTTAGCAGCACGTAATGCGCCAGAGCCAACGACACCTTTTATAACGACACCTTTTATAGAGATGAACTTATGAAAACTGAGGCATTTATTCTCGACGAGTTAGCCACTTTACAGCGACATTTACGAAAAAATTATAAGCTAATGCAGATTGGGCTAAGCCAACAAGGAGAAAAAGGCTGGATTGAAACATTAGAGGACGGAACAGAGCCTTTGTATGGTCAAGAACATTTGCCATTGGTTTCACCCAAAGGATTTTTGTTTGCAGACAATGAAGCCCTATTTGAATTTGACGGTGAAACCTTTGCACCGATCTTGCCTGATGTCAGGCCACAAGTGTTGTTTGGGGTACAGGCCTGTGATTTGACTGCTATTTCTTACCAGGATACGTTTTTTGTATCAGATCCTCATTACCAGACGCGGCGCGAACAAACCTTGCTAGTGGGTATCGATTGTTCAGCACCTTGTGACAAAGGGTTTTGCCCGCTAGTTAACGCCGGTCCACATGTGATAGATAACAGCGCGGATTTGATCTTGTGTGACTTGTCAGCTAACGAACAAAATGATGACAGCCAATCCCAGTGGTTGCTAATTGTAGCAACTGAAAAAGGTAAAATAAGTTTACGGGACTTATCGCTGAAAACGGCTGATTTTAGCTGGCGACACCTGCGTAATGATTTAAAACAACAGGTTGTGGCTAAATTTCCAGACTTAAGTTACATCAACAATAGTATCGAATATATCAATGATAATCTGGTGCCCGCCCAATTGTGGGAAGAACTCAGTGTGCGCTGTTTGGGATGTTCGGGATGTACAAATTTATGTCCTACCTGCTCATGCTATACAACATATGAGCAGCGCTCTGAGCAACCTGAACACCAGTCAGACAAACAAACCACATTGCGCTGTTGGGATTCCTGCCAGTTTGAAGGTTTCCAGCGAGAGGCCAGTGGCCATAACCCAAGTCACTTAGCGGCACAAAGAACTGAACGTTTTTGGTTTCATAAGTTTTCAGATGATTATTTGCCTGAATTTGGCCGTTATGGCTGTGTCGGTTGCGGTCGCTGTGAACAAACGTGCCCAGGCAGTATTGGGGTGCATTCCGTTATGAAAAGGATAGACCAAACATGTTGAAACTAACGCCACAGCCTATCAGGATCGTTGATTGTTACAACGATGGCGAAGACGCAAAACACTTTACCTTCGAGCCAATTGGTTTTAACCATAACCAAGACATTAACATAGGCCAGTTTTTTATGTTAACTGTGCCCGGCCAAGGACAGGCGGCTTTTACCTATACTTCCTTGCCTGATCATAGTGGTAGATTTGTTGCCTTGATCCGCAAAGTGGGAAAGCTCACCAATGCGTTGTTTTCCCTTAAAGATGGCGGGGTACTTGGCTATAACGGCCCTTTTGGAACGGGTTGGCCAATCGATAAACTAGACAATGCTGAGGTACTGATAGTGGCCGGTGGTTGTGGGTTGGCGCCGCTTGCTGCAACGATTGATCACCTAATTAATATTGGTCAAGCAGGGCATACAACGGTCATTTATGGGGCAGGGAATGCCAAGTCTCAAATACTTGCTAAAGAACGAGCGCGCTGGAATTCAAAATTGTTGTTAATTGAAACGCTTTTAACTCCCAGCGAGGCTCTTCATCTAGGCACTCCTTCTGAACATATGGCAACAGTGCTAACTGAGTATCATAGACAACCAAAAATAATACTAACCTGTGGCCCACAGGCAATGATGAAATCAGTCGCGAATGTTGGGTTAGATTTGTCGATTGGCAGCGATAAAATTTGGTTGTCACTGGAAAAAAGAATGCGCTGTGGTGTCGGTTTATGTGGCCATTGTTATCTTGCCGACCACTTAATTTGCAAACAGGGGCCCACTTATCGTTACGACAAGTTTTTGCAGTTGGAAAATAAAACTACTCAGTTCCCGGTGCATACAGGATTGTTTAGCTACTGCTAAAGTAGTCAACACGTTTCTGTCTAACTACTATTCCGGTTGCGAATTTACAGTTCAAGAACTAACCGAGATTAATCTTTTGTCAGCCTGTTGAAAATCTCAAAAAAGACCCACAAATATGTGATCCATATCAATATTGTTAAGGCGAAAATAGCTACCGTCACCACCAGAATTAATTAAAATAAAAGGTCAATAAAAATGAGCGATACTGATAAAAATCAACAAAGCACGACTAGCGATAATATATTGCAAAAGCTACTTGGTGAAATTCAACAAGATCGTGACGAACTCAAACTTCAAGCCCATCTATTCAAGGTCGAAGCCAAAGATGAATGGGATGAAATTGAGAAGAAGTGGCATCACTTTAAAGTTAGCACTCAACATGTTGGCCATGAAACTAAGGAAGTCTCAAAGGATCTACTCGCGGCAACCCAACTGTTAGGTGAGGAAATCAATGCGGGTTTAAAGCGGATAATAAAGTCACTTTAAAAAGAAGGAAAACTCTTTACCCAGAATGAGAAGTCTGCTCATTCTGGGTGTAAAAATCAAAACCTTTTGGTTTAACTGCCAATACATCACATTCAACAGTTTCTAGTAATTTTGCTGCTGTACTGCCTAATACCAGTATTCCAGTATGTGATTTTTCCAGAGTTGTCGGCAATGCGCTTTCAATATTTCCATCAATCAAATGTTGGTTAGCATTATTAGGTACTAGTTCAAGACAAGCATCTGCAAACTGTTGGTTTTGTTCGTAGCGTAGATTATCCATGACTAAGGATTCGTCTTTTTCGGGATTGTTAGAAAAGACGTCCGCCCACATTCCACTGACTCCCACCCCTTCAAACAAAATGTCCAATAGCTTGGGTCGAAGCAATGACATGCATGCAAAGGCGCATTAATTTGTGTAGATACAGCTAGAGCTGTTTGCAAAATTCGCTTGTCTAACTCGCTGGGCTTACTTAGATTGTGATTCGGATCAAGTGCTGCCATTACAGTGAAATTTTTCTGCCATTGTGGATGTTTAACGAAAAGTATTGGTTGCGGCCACGTTTTCAAAAAGTACCAATCTGTAGGCGTGAATAATCTTCGTGTGCCCTGTGGTTATTTTTTCTAATCAATTCGTAATTGAAACCTGGAACACCTATCGCCAGCATCATGCTAGGCGTTTCAAAAGTATTAATCGTGTGTATCGGATTTTCGGTCAAATGAGCAATCATTTTGCTGTATTCAAGGATTTTGTGGTTTAACGCAATGTGTTTTTCATCGTCGGTCATGGGATCAATGGCTATCAACAAAGGGGCGGGGCAATAGCGTAATAAATGTCTGTCTACCGGCA
This sequence comes from Paraglaciecola sp., assembly GCA_034111145.1. Classification (GTDB taxonomy): domain Bacteria; phylum Pseudomonadota; class Gammaproteobacteria; order Enterobacterales; family Alteromonadaceae; genus Paraglaciecola. The sequence goes on along the minus strand of JAWUXU010000085.1, from coordinate 17,934 downwards.
TTGCAAAAGGATTGATGCTGCCTGTACTAGCGCTAATATGTTTAATCACTAGGTCAGGTTCAAGCTCAATGACCGCTTCTTCGATGGCTTCATGCAATTCTCTATGCCATACAACACGTACGCTACACTTGATGTTTTTGTTATCAAGCATCTCGGCAATTGTATCCATATACAAATAGCGGTCTGCTAGATATTGACGCTTCATTTCTTCCCGATGTTCCCTAGAAAGTACGTCAGTTATCTCCATAACGGGTTCAAGTCCATTGAAATACCCTTTGTCTATTTATTCAACTGTGTATTGTGCTCAAGAAGCCACTTTAACGCCGTCTTCGAGTTGATCATTTGGATGTAATACATACCAATCACCTTCTTCTAAACCTGAAAGTACTTGAGCATTAAACGCATTTTTACGACCTATTTTAACATGGCGTTTTTGTGCAATATTATTATTGACCACAAACACTGCCCACTGTTTGTGGTCTCGAAATAGCGCAGTAATTGGCACACTGAGTACCTCATTGTTTTCCCACAAAACAATATCAACATCAAGTTGATAGCCATGACCAAGGCGTGACCACAAAGCAAATTCACTTTGCATATCAACGATCACATTTACCCTTTGTTCTTTGATGCCAAGGGCCGATACTTTTTCAAATCCAATAGGCTCTATGTGATTGACTCTGCCTAATAAAGTGTCGCTACCGCCCCAATTTGAAATTATTACCTTTTGTCCGGATTCTGTTTTCACAGCATCAAATGAGAGTAACTCCACCACTATCTCGATATTCTTGGGATCGCCAATTTCCAATAAGGGCGTGCCTGCCACCACCACACCTTCGCTCTTATTTAACACCTGTAAAACTCGACCATCAATCGGCGCAGTGATGTTCATGCATTCGCACGTTCCATGTTGGTTTTGGGTAGAAGATGGCGACAGTAGTAACGCTTCGCTGCGCTGTACTTCGTATATTCGCATTTGCAGTGACGCTTGGGCTGTAGCCAACGCAGCTCGACTGGTTTTATACAAACGTTCAGCATTGTCTAGTTCTCGTGCAGATACACTGTTATTAACCCGTAATTCGCGCATTCGGTTGAACTCAGATAATGCAAAGTCTAGTTCAGCCTGTGCTTGATTGACCTCAGCTTGTGCCAGATCTTTGCCAGATTTAGCGGTTTGAATATCTGCTTTAGCTTGTGCTTCACTGCGGGGGTCAAGAAAAGACGGATCGATCGGTTCAATTTGTGCGACTACCGTTTTTGATATGGCCACAGCATCACCTACTTCAACTTTTATACGCCGCAAATGGCCGGTAACTGGGGCAGACAATATATAGGTATCGTGTATCCTAGTTTTGGCTTCTTCTGAAATAGTGATCTGCAGGTTGCTTTTACCCAATTGAGCCATGTCGACAATCACCGCGCGTGGCCAAAATAGGTATAGCAGAGCAAAAATAAGCAGTGCAGCAATAGCGCTCCACAGTAATAATCGCGAATTTTTAGCTTGCATGAGTTACTCCCTAGTTTTGAGGACTCTGATGAGATCAAGTTTGTCTACTCTGCGCCTGACTAATGCGGCTGAAGCTCCAGCTGCCAATAACACCCAAACAATTGCTGTTCCATAGGTTGACGCTTCAATCACCAAAGGAATACGGAACATTTCCGTATCAAACGATTGCGCCATCGTCCACACCAACATCCAGCCGAATAGACATCCCAATGGCAGCCCTAATAAGACCAGAAACATCACCTCACCGAGCAGTACATAAGAAATCTCGCCTTTTGAGAACCCCAAGACACGCAAAGTAGCCAGTTCACGGCCTCGTTCAGATAAGGCAATACGCGTGCTGTTATAAGTCACACCAAATACCAGTACCACAGCTAATCCTGTGAACATGGAGATAAATACCATGAGATGTTCCACTATGTGTTCGTCAAACGAATCTAACGCTGATTGCTTCAGCATTACCGCGCCCACTTTGGGTGTATCCTTTAGTGTTTGGTAGAGTTCATCCTGATGGTTAGAGTCAATTAACAAGTTGGCATAGCCAATACTAGGAGGTTCTTTTAACAGACGATTCAGTACGTTCAGATGGATAAATACCGGTAGGCCAATATAGGTTTCAAAAATGCCTACAACGGGCATCAATACTTTAGGGCGACGTCCCACAAGAATTTCTACCCAAATCAGATCACCCACATGGACTTCAAGTTTTTTAGCCAGACGACTTGCCATCATTAATCCGTCGTCTGGAACAGCCAAACTTTGGCGTATTGCATCGTCATATATAGGCTGCAGCGAACTGTTGGGTAAAATGCCGGTCATGCTTCCTCTGTGATTCAAATAGCCCACCTTGAAATCAGCACTAACCACGCGCATGGGTTCAGCCTTCATCACCCCAGGCAGGCCAGCAATATCGTGAATAGCCCGCAAAGCTTGAGGTTCAACCAAACCTAACATGATATTTTGTCGCTGTGCCTCAAAGAAATAAACACGTTTTAAATGTGTTAAAGAATCGTCCCATTGTAGGCTCATGATGATTAAACCTGTGGCCATAGCGATGCCAGAGCTGGTTAGAAGTGAGCGTACAGGCCAACGGCCCAATTGCCGAATTGCAATACGACTGGGTTGATCTAGCCATCGAGTCAGCATTGAAGTGGATATGAAGGTATGTCGAAAAACACTGGGGGAGGGTGGTATCATCGCTTCTGCCGCAGGCATTTTAACGGCTTTGTTAACGGCGCTTAACGCGCCAACCAGCGCAGCCAAAAGGCTTATCGCTGCCGCCACTGCAAATGAAAATGGGCTAGGAAGATAAATAAGCAGCGGAAAACGAAATAACTCCGCATACATTTCAGTGTTAAGGCGACCAAAGTAAGCGCCTAATAATGAACCTATGACCACCCCAATCACAGCAATAACCATGGTCATTTTGCAGTAGTGCCAGGCTATTTGATAACGGCTATAACCGAAGGCTTTAAGCAGGCCAATTTCGGTTCGCTCGGTAGCGATTAATCGAGCTAGCACCATATTCGTTAGAAACACCGCCACAGTAATAAAAATCGATGGCAGTATGGTGGCCATTGTTTTTTGCTGGGCGATTTCATTCATCACAAACCAGTTAGAAATTTGATCTTTTCGGGTAAAGGCACTTACCCCGCCGTAGGGCTTGAGTATGGCGTTGATTCGACTGAGAACATGGGTACTTGCTTTATTATGCTGACTTAAGGTTAAGCTAAGGTAGTTAAATGACTCATCCAAATCATAGGCGGCCGCCAATACATCTCGGCCCATCCACATCACGCCAAAGCGTTTATCGTCGGGCATCAGTGCACCTGGGCCGATGCTATAGATAAACTCAGGCGTTAGGGCAATACCAACAATATGAAATTGTCGCTTGTTACTGTTCATGATAAGGCTGATTTGATCACCAAGAGTTAAGCTGTGAGCTTCGGCAAAGGGTTCACTAAGGATCACTTGATCGTCCCGCCCCGGCGTCAACCAAGAGCCTTGGCGGATGGCCAACTGATTAAGTTGTGCTTGGCCATTTTGTGGTATCGACATTAACTGAGCGACCACCGGTTCAGCAAAGTCCTCTAAGTCCAAAGTGGCGTATCTAGTAATACGGGTTTGAACAGTTTGCACCCCGTCAATGGCCGCAATTTGATTAACCAACCGCATAGGCGCACGAGTAGCAGAGGCAAATACATCAGCAAAACGATAACGCTGATAATAAGCATCGGTGGTTTCTTGCAAAGCTTCGATGGTTGACAAAGACATCACTAAAGTAGCAACGCCCGAAGCAATGACTAAGGCTACCGCCAAAACTTGGCCCCGTAGCTTCCAAAGATCTCGCTGTAGTTTGTGGTTAAGCGCGCGCATTACCAGCTCAAACCTTTGGCAGGTAGACGATGAGGGTTAAGGCTAATCCCAGAAATTAAGCCGTCAGATATAGTAACCACTCTGTCGGCCATGCCACCCACTACAGTATTATGGGTTATCACTGCGGTTGTGGTGCCAAGTTCTCGGTTGATGTTCTCAATGGCTTCGAGTACTAAAATGCCCGTTTTTTTGTCCAGTGCCCCCGTGGGTTCGTCGCATAGCAGAATATCAGGTTGTTTAGCAATAGCACGGGCGATAGCCACACGTTGTTGCTCACCACCTGACAATTGAGCAGGGAAATGGTGCATTCTGTCAGTTAGTTTTACCAGTTCCAATGCCTCAGCCGGATTGATTGGATGCGGGGAAATCTCAGTGACCAAAGCCACATTCTCATAAGCAGTTAAGCTTGGAATTAAGTTGTAAAACTGAAACACAAAACCTATATGATCGCGCCTAAATAGGGTGAGTTCATCTTCACTGGCTGCGCTGAGATCTTGCTTGCCATAATACACATGGCCTGACGTGGGTAAGTCAAGACCACCCAGAATATTCAATAGCGTTGATTTACCACTTCCTGAAGCGCCTAATAACACCACCATTTCTTTTGGGTAAAGTTCAAAGTTGACGCCACGTAGTGCATGCACCTCAACTTCGCCGGTGCGATATACCCTAGTTAAATTATGGGCAGAGAGCGCAGGTTGGATATTTTGCTTAGACTTTATTGAAGTCGAAACAGACATGTAGTCGTATCCCTGATGTGTGTTTAGGTTATTCTGCTATCAATTAAAAACACCATATTGACTTAGATCAAATGTCCGGTCTTGGCATGGGCAAAATATGTTTTACTAAGGCGCGTGATATTGATTGTAATTAGTATATTGAATAGGTTTTACTTTATATTGAGGTTGCAAAAATGCTACTAAATCGATTAACTCTGTGACTGTCATTACATCGTTAAAAACCTGCATTTTTGAGACGCCATTTTCATCCACTATACTTTCCAAAGCTAAGGAGCGAGGCGCCAATTTATGTGATGGATTGATTACCGATGTGACTAACTGAGCATAGGTTTTAACCAACGAAGATGTGCCACCTAACTGAACGGGTTGTTCAAATTCTTTAGTAATCGAATCGTCGTTAAAACCATCAAGGGAATGGCAAGCCAAACATTGATATTTGGTAAACACTATCTCTCCCTTGGTAATGTCTCCCTCTGGCAAACTAAATCCTTTTGGTGATTCAGGTCCGGGATCACAACTTATCAAACCAAGTGATAAAACCGCTAATGCTAACAGCATTGCATTGTACATATTGTCATCCTCCAATTGATCTCTATTGATGCTCTAAGATAATAAAGTTTTCGTTCAAAGAAACAAATGAACGCTGCGTTGATTGATGTTGATCAAGATTATTGGTCATTTTCACCGGTAAAGGCTCCAGAACGTGTTAATTGCGCCCATATTCTTCATGAGAGGGCACCCAATCTAATGACGATATAGCGCAAGCGAGTGATATTTCCCCGGCCAGTACTACCGCAGCAATAATTTCTGCCAATTTTCTAACCTTATTAGGGCCTTCACAATGCAACATTTTTAGACATTCTTGTTGTGTGCTTAAGCCAGTGCCGCCGCCGCACGTTGCGACTATTAATGCGGGTATGGTGAGAGACAAATATAAGTCTCCGTTTTGATCGACTTCAGAATAGAGTATGGCGGCAGATGATTCAGAGACGTTGGCTACGTCCTGTCCAGTTGCGATAAACATGGCAGCAATGCCATTGGCCGAATGTAATCCGGTGTTAGTTGTCCCGGCCAGAAATGAGCCTACCGCAGAGACTCGCCCGTGAAAATCAATTTGCTTGGGCTCAACCCGCATTACTTGGCGCAACACGTCCTTATTAATGGTTACTTCTGCCGTCACCCGTTTGCCTCTGGTACGCATAATATTGATTTGCGAAGATTTTTTGTCAGTGGCTAGATTGGACTCTAAGAAAAAGTTCCTAACGCCCTTGTAACGCTCTAAAATCCAACTGCAGGCGACAAAGGTAGCGCGTCCCACCATGTTTTGCCCAGCGGCATCTCCAGTGGTAAAATTGAAACGTAAATAGGCAAACTTGTTAGATAATATGTGATCAATATAACTAAGGTTGACAAAGGGGTCGGTGGCGTCTGCCTCTTGCTTGACGTTTTCAATATTTTTATCCAACCAATGTACAAAGTCCCTCGCCTGGCGGGCATTATCAAATACAAAAACCGGTGCTCTTTGCATAGCATCACCCACAACGGTTGCCGTTACCCCACCGTTCATATTTAACAATTTCATTCCTCGGTTATAGGATGCCACTAAAGTACCTTCAGTGGTGGCCATGGGGATCAGGAATTCCCCTATGGCATGTTCACCATTGACCTGCAACGGTCCAGCTATACCAATTGGGATTTGTGCGGCGCCAACAAAATGTTCTATGTTGCCCTTTATCAAGTTGGTATCGAGGCAATAGTTGAATACTTTTTCAGGTACTGTTTCGGTAAAAGTACTAACAAAATCCTGTCGGGCTTTAATAATGATCGGGTTCATGTCATCAGCCGGGTTGCGCGGCAGTTTATCGCAGTTATAAATGGCTTCATTGAGCTGGTCTTTAATACTCAGTTGTATCTCACCAAAAGGTGCCGTGACTAAGCAGATATCCAACTTATGTTCAGTATTTAACGGCAGTTTAATACTGTCAATAAAAAACTCTATTTGTGCACCAAGGGTAAATTTTAAGCCTGACGATTGCTCAATATCAGCAACACTCTTTTGCTCGCCGACGATAGTGCTGACATAGATTGACTCTGAATCAATAAGCTGTTTGTTAATTTTTAATGTTTTAATTTTGCAAAGTGATGCATCTCTAAGACGATTTTTTAGTGAGAATTGAATACCGTTCTTATTTAGCCGCAGGCTGCCAATAGTATAGAGTTGTTGTAGCATTAATTTAGGAATGAACATGGGTGTCAAAGCTCCTAATATGTCCAGTAGTTGGCAAATCGCCACTACTTATCATGGAAAATCTGTATCGGTATTTATGTAACATGGTTGATTTAAGATATTGATAGGGATCAAATTCGAGGTCGATTTGCTATTATTTATTGAGCATTTTTATCTAGCAGTAATCGTGTACCAGACCACCAAGAGATAAGCGAATTTTCAGCCGGAACATATGCTGTATCGTGCAAGCCAATAACTTGCGGGGTAAAGTGCTCGTTAGGTCTTTGGGTCTGTAGTTCCACATGGAAAAGAAAACCTTTTAACGAGCCGTGTATCGAAGCAATGCGTTGCATATCTAGGCAGATGGGGAGTTCTTCTTGATTAAGAGAGTCAGCATATAGCTGCACTTGTAAGTAGTCAGCTGGAATATCTCCAAAATACACCGAGACAGCGAAATGGCTGTTTTCATCTTCTGAGTGAATACGTAAACCTCCCCAATGAATTTTGTCTTGATGGGTATGCAAACTTGATTCCCATTTATATAGGGCTTTAGCCAAGGCCGTTTTGTTGTCACAACGCAATCTGAAGTCCTGCAAGGCGGGGAGGTATAATTTTTCAGTGTAGTCTCGCAGCATTCTGCTGCTAAACATAGGGGGGAGTTGCGACATGCTACGGCGGATCATGTGCACCCACTTTTTCGGAATGCCTGAACTGTCTCGCTGATAAAAACAAGGAATAACTTGCTGCTCTAGCAAGTCATAAAGTTGTTCAGCATCTCTATTATCCGTTTGTTGTGAGTTCTCATTATTGACACTCAATTAAATAGATATAACTGAGCAACAAGAAAGGTGTAATGCTTACACAAAAGTATCATTTTACGCTTTGTAACCTTAACAATCGATCGAGCAAACAAACTCTAGTTAAGCTATGGCGCCAATGTTTAGATTGTTCGCCCAAGTCATCATGTTTGTACAGGTCATCGCGCCGTTTTTACGAGAAATTTCTTGGCCATGTTCAAATATAATCAAGCATGGAGTACTGCAAATTTGTAAACGGTTGGCTATTTCTTTTTCAACATCAATATTTACCTTAGCCAAGCGCATATGCGGCTCCAATAGATTAGCCACTTTTTTAAACGTTACTGACATCGTTTGGCAGGGACCACACCAAGGAGCCCAAAAATCAACTATTGTCGGGATATGGTTGCGCTCGATAAAACGGCTAAAGTTCGCCATCGACAATTCCACTGGCTGGCCATCAAAAAGTAACTGTTTACATTTACCGCACTTGGGTGCGTTGTTAAAGCGCAGGGTTGGAACGCGGTTAACAATCCAACAATAAGGGCAGACTACCTGGGGCAAATCACTCATCTGTGGGGTTTCCTCTTAGTATCTGTTTTTAACTTACATCCAAACTCATGCTTTCACAGTCGCTTTGCCGATGAAGAGTAGCCCTAGCTAGTTAAATAAAATTGATCCCTGTCAAGAGAGTAAAAATAAAACATTACATAATGTGGTTCTTTATTTGTTTGATTGGTCAGTCAGTTAAAAGGCAAAGGGGGAGCAAAAATGTCAATTAAATGTGAACTGGTCGAACTCGTTCCTCAGCCCTCTCTATCTTTTAGGGTATCAACGTCTACGCAATATTTACCGGAGATTTTTGCCAATGGTTTTGGTGAAATTATGGAGTATTTAAAAGAGTTTAAGCAGCCAATAGCAGGACGTCCTTACGCCAAATATTATAATTTGGATTTACGTAATCTGGATGTGGAATTTGGCATTCCTATTCAACAACGATTTAGCGGCAGGGATAATATTCAAGCCAGTGAAACTCCTAGAGGCAAAGCGGTAACCTGTTTACATATTGGCCCCTATAGTGACGTAGAACCGTCTTATCGTGCCCTAGTTGAATGGATGAAAGACAGGGGATATGAAGCGGCAGATCTAGCCTATGAAGTTTATTTGAACGATTCTGAAAATACACCGCCGGAAAAATTACAAACTCAAATATACGAGATGATAAGGACATCTGAAGATATATTTCGCAACGTAGGTTCCTCAAAGCGTATAAATCGAGCGTAGACATAACAGGTAGAAGGGTTGGTTTTCTCTCGTTTGAACATGGGTATTACTTAGCTTCACAAAACTAAATAGGTATTCGGAGATTAATATGTCACAAGAAATCGTAAAACACGCGACCTGTATTTGTGGTGAGGTGCGCATCAGGGCAGCCCATGTGAGTAGGCATGTCGGTGCTTGTCATTGCCATATGTGCAGAAAATGGGGTGGTGGACCTTTTATGGAAGTGGATTGCGGCACAGAGGTAAGTTTTGAAGGTGAGCAGAATATTAGCGTATTTGACTCATCTGAATGGGCCGAACGGGGTTTTTGTAGTAAATGCGGTAGCCATCTGTTTTACCGCTTGAAAGACACTAAGCAACACATGATCCCCGTTGGATTGTTCGATGAGATTAATAATTTTAGCTTTGACCATCAGGTATTTATCGATAAAAAACCCGATTATTATCGCTTCGCAAATAAAACCAAAAACATGACACAATCAGAAGTATTTGCCATGTATGCTCCCGAGCAAGAAGAAGCAGGTAGTTAAGGGTTATTTGTGAAAGCGATTACTTTTAACCAATATGGTTCAGCGGATGTGTTAGAGCTGACAGAGCGCGCAAAACCGGTTCCCAAAAACAATGAAGTATTAGTGAAAGTCCATGCGGCATCGATAAATTCATGGGACTGGGAACTCCTACAAGGCACCCCATTTGTGAATCGTTTGATGTTTGGACTGCTTAAACCAAAGAAGATCAATATCCTTGGTTGCGACATAGCCGGGCGGGTAGAAGCAGTGGGCAAAAACGTTAAACAATTGCAGCCTGGCGATGCGGTGTTTGGCGACTTATCCAATGAAAACTGGGGTGGTTTTGCCGAATACCTATGTGCCTCTGAAAATGCACTGGTGTTAAAACCCCAGAGCATAACCTTTGAGGAAGCAGCCGCTATACCTCAGGCTGGACTCCTTGCTCTGCAGGGGCTGGTTGACAAAGGACAAATAGCAGCAAAACAAAATGTGCTGATTAATGGTGCAGGCGGAGGGGCAGGCACCTTTGCGGTGCAGATTGCCAAAGGTATCGGAGCAAACGTAACAGCCGTGGACAGTGGCGCTAAATTGGAGATGCTAAGTTTGTTGGGTGCAGATAAGGTGGTTGATTACCGCCTGCAAGATTTCACCAAAAATGGTTGTCGATACGACTTGATCCTAGATATGGCGGCCCATCATTCCTTTTTTGATTATCAGCGCGCCTTAAGTCCAACGGGAATTTATGTCATGGTTGGCGGCTCTATGGCGCTAGTCAATCAACTTTTGTTACTGGGGCCATTTCTGTCAATATTCTCAAGCAAAAAAATGGGGCTGCTGATGCATAATCCAAATCCCAAAGATCTTAAATTTATGCAGCAGCTTATTGAAGAAGGTAAAGTCGCGCCCATTATTGATAAACGTTATCCCTTAGTCGAAGTGTCTGATGCGCTACGATATTTTGGAAGCGGCCAAGCTATAGGGAAAGTGGTTATAACAATAGAAAATGCACGTAATATTTAGCATGGTATTAAACAATCAAATTGGCAATTATGTGTTTTATTGTCTGTGAACCTTGACCGGGTTACGAGGGCAGAACCTTAGCCGCAGATTTAGGCTCAGCTAAAATATTTGTAGACTACATTGTTGATGCGCCAAGCGGAGGCTGTGGTTGTGGGAACTGACGCTATTCTCGCAGATGGCAGTGTGGTGAATAAATGTGGCTCCAGTTTGTTGGCGCTGGCGGCGCAACATTTTAAAGTGCCCTTTTATGTAGTGGCAGTTTCAAGTAAATGCACTCAGACCTCATGTGATAAATTCATTCTAGAACAGATGCCGGTAGCAGAACTTAAGGCACCCAATTCACCTTTTATTCATCCGCACAACGTCTATTTTGATATCAGTCCAGCAGCTGCGGTGACCGCTTATATCACCGAATATGGCATAGAAAAACAGTGGCCATGGTCAAATATAATGAGGCAACCTATATGATGAAAAATGTACTGACATTGCCGACATTACTGTATCTAATAGTGGTGCTGAGCATGTACCTTTTGCAACGACAAATGATGTACTTTCCCCGCGATGCGCCTGAACATACTCGTCATGAAGTGATCGATATTGAGTCTGGCGGGCTTATGATAAAAGTGGTAACACCGTGTAACCAACTTGAACCAGCAGTGATTTATTTTGGCGGCAACGGTGAAGATGCATACGCATACGCTGGCGCTGAGCGAATGAAGGCTGCATTTATTGATAAGGCTACCTATTATGTTAATTACCCGGGGTATGGCGGCAGCACTGGCTCACCATCTGAAGCCACTATCACCCAGAGTGCCCGAGATGTTTATGAATACGTAAGTGCTCGACATACTGCTGTTGCAGTAGCAGGTAGTAGTCTTGGTAGCGGCGTTGCGATGGAACTTGCCAGTGAATATGCGGTGTCGCATTTTGTGTTAATTTCACCTTATGACTGTATTGTAAATGTAGCCTCTAAGTATTACTCATACTTCCCTCGAAGCTTAATCAAAGACAAATTCGATAGTGTCAGCTTGGCGAGTAAAAGCAGTACTAAGACACTAATAATAATGGCCCGTGACGACTATACGATCCCTATTAGTCATAGTCTGCGCTTGCTAGAGGCACTAAAACATACTCAGCCTATCAGTAAGATTCATGACCTAGCCGATCATAATAATGTGCATCTAAAGGATGGTTTTATGCAGCTGACAAGGGGGCGCGTAATAGTGCTGCCTTTGCAATGGGTATATGCGCTAACATATGACGCATATACCCGAGATTGTTTGGTTGATAAGCCACTTGGCCTTAAGCAAAATCCCCCTTACTCGTTTATTGATATCTTGCGTTGCTGCTGCTGGGCCTTTTCCGATTTTGGCATGCTAATATTTAACACACCTTTCTTAAAGTCAGCCTTAATTTTATCTTCTTCAATGCTTGGGGGGAGGGAAAAACTGCGTTTGAAATAACCGTAGCTGCGTTCAGTCATATGATAGTTGCCTTCCTTGTTTTCTTCTTTCTCGGTTTTTTTCTCGCCACTTAAGGTCAATACACCATCTGATAAATCAAGATTGATATTCTTCAGTTCCAAGCCTGGTAACTCGGCAGATAACTTATAAGATTTGTCATCTTCAACAATATCAACTTTAGGATTAAGGCTCAGTTCGGTTGACTCCATATTGCCAAAAGTAGGGCGCATAAATGGCCAGTGACTCGTAAATTTATCGAAAATATCATCGATATAAGGAAAGTGCGTGCCTAAGGGAGCGATACCCTTATTTTCGCCATTGGTTGATTGGTTTGAAACAGGTATATTTGACATGTTATGTATCCTTTTTAATGCGTAATTTAACGGGCAGTTGTTACTTGTTTACACATCTAAACTGCATATGTGATGACAACAGCAAGTGGACATGATTTAAGCAGTTATGCAGGCGGTGATATTGATCCCGGTCAAGTAAAGTTGTTCAAGAAACGCTTTTAAAGGGTAAATAAAGTTGCTCTAAATAGGCTTGTTTTCAATTGGGGGGAAATTTTGCATTATCACACTGTTTGATATTTATAAGGGATGCTCTAGCCGTCTTATAAAAACAAGCTAATAAATATATTACTGGGCTTAGGTCCTTGCCTATTCACTTGGTTTGATATTTTTAGAAGCGCTTTTCACAGACCCACTTTTTGCTAAAGGCAATTTGAGATTGGCAAAGTTAGTGAGCTTGTCTTTCAACCGTTGTGAATAGGTAATAAAATTTGTTAATGCACCAGCGTCTATTCTGGTTGGATTAACCAGCAGTGTGAGTAAATCGCGATTAGCTGAATCAATGTGATGTTGTAGCTCTTTTGCCTGAGTTTTAATGTCGAGAGCTTCATCATTGATGATGGCTGTATGAATTTCATCAAAAAATCCTAAAGTCTGACTGGATAATTCCCGCACCAGAATCAACACATCACTTTTTAATTCTATATATTGCGCATTCATCGCCCGTTTTGAATCAAACAGATCGGTTATCGAGTCGTGAATCTGGAATAGATAGTCAAATTGATTGATTAATTTGATTAGATGTCTTGAGTCATTTTTCTCCCTGATTAACGAGACCACTTTGGCAAAGTAGTTCATGTATTCTTTTTTTATGAATTTAATGTAGTCAAGGCGCTTTTCGGCCGCATCAAACACACCACGGTAGTTTGTCTCAACACTTAAGGTGACCGTATTGTAATTTTCCTGAAGAAAGAAAAATAGGTCTGCAGCGCCTTTGTCGAGCTTTGGTTTTACCTGTTCAAAATCATCGTTTTCATCAAATACTGGCAGCTCAAGACGGGTAAAGTCCATTTTTCCTTCGCCAAGGATGAAGTCAACAAAACGTGTGAAAGGGTTAATGAATAGAATGAAAGTAAAACTAGTGGCAAGGTTAAATACCAGATGGATATTAGCTAATGCGATGGCTGGTTCCATTTCAATTGTGCTCAGGCGATGGCCAAAAATAAGTAATAGTGGTGTGAAAATAAGCACGCCACCAATGTTGAACAAAAAATGGCTTAAAGCGGCTTTTTTAGCGGCAATATCCATATTAAAAACCGCAATAAAGGCGGTGGCAGTAGTACCAATATTGGCTCCCATTATAATAGGCACTGCATTTTCCAGACTTAATAATCCCTGCATGGTAAATACAATAGCCAAACCGGTTGTCACTGAACTGGATTGCACAATCGCCGTAAAAAAACAGCCAAGTAAGATTGCATATATTGGGTTTTGGGGTTGACTCAATATTTTCATCAGTGCTTCGTTTGCCTGCAATGGCTCGAGTGATGAAGCAATCAAATTTAGGCTAAAAAATACAAAACCAAAGTAAAAAATGGTTTTACCAAAAATAGCCATACGTGAACGAACAACAGATAAAAAGAAGCCAATAATAATCAGAAAAGGCGCAAAGTTGGTTAATTTAAAAGCTACCAGTTGGGCGGTGATGGTAGTACCCACATTGCTGCCAAAAATAATGCCTACGCTATTCTTAAATGATAAAACACCCGCATTGACCAGACTAATGGCAATAACCGATGTAGCTGAACTGGACTGAATAACCGCTGTGACAAGAGCGCCTATTAACACACCCACTAAGGGCCATTTAGTGGCATTACTGAGGGATTTTCGAAAGTGCTCACCGGAAATCCTTTCAATTTCTCTGGAAAAATTCTCCAGCCCAAATATAAACAAAATGATGGCGGTTAGACCGGCTATTAGTATGGATAGGTTCTCCATAAATAATGGGTAACTCCAATTTTGTAGGTTGTTATTGCTTATCTACCAGATGTATTAAAGGGATTGTATGCTGCCAATTTGCGATAAAGCTGATGCACGTCAAATATTCTCACTTTAACCAGTGTTTAATTGGGCAGACGAAATACAAAGTGAAGTTTTCTCAAAATACTGAAATTCCAACATCCAATAAGGAAAAATCATGGTACCAATCAAGATAGTTGTACTTGATGGACTTAAACCTCATCAACCCAGTGCCTTTGAATTATCCACCGCCCTTGCTAACGTGAGGAGACGACTATTTAATGCGTTTGACAGTTGTTGAGGTGGATAGAAGTACTGAAAATTTGAAAATTTGAAAATTGAAGTGACTGGTAAGGCAATAGATTTTTCTGCGATTGAATCAACTTTGAACCGTATGGGCGCGTCGCTGCATAGCGTTGATGAGGTTGAGGCACAAAATGAACCCGCGCCTGAATAATGCAAAATAATCTGCTATAAATTTAGTTAAACGCCTACCTTTTTTATTGAATATCACTAGCAGTCGAGAGATTGTCAGGCGTTATTTTGTAGTAAATGGCTTTGATGGAGCGTTAACTATGCTTGGGCTGACATTTGGTTTTTTGCTCAATAATCCAGCCGATTTATCCATTGTGACGAATGTCTGTTTAGGTGCCGCTATCGCTTTAGGCATGAGTGGCGTAAGCAGTGCATACGTGAGTGAATATGCCGAACGTCAGCATGCACTTAGTAAGCTTGAGGATGCCATGTTACTGATTTTCCTGCTTGGCGTTTTTTTTGGCCGAATTGCCGGTGTTTCTTCAATGCGCCTCGGCCTCCAGACCTTGTTAGTGGCCACGGTGACCGCCGCGCTCATCTATTTATTTGCAGGTTAATAAGATGCCTCAAACAGATTACTACAACCTAGAAATTGACCAAGTGTTACAACATTTTAATTCTTCGAAGCAAGGGCTGAATAGTCAGCAAGCAAAACAGCGTCTGGTAGAACATGGCGCAAATACTATTTCAGAAAAACAGCGCCGTTCATTATTGATTATATTGCTGGGCCAGTTTACTGACTTTATGATCTTGGTGTTAATTATCGCCGCCATTATTTCAGGGGTGGTGGGTGAACTACAGGATACCTTGGCCATTCTGTTTATCGTTTTTCTCAATGCCATTATAGGTACTGTGCAGGCATTTCGCGCAGAACGCGCGGTCGCTGCCTTAAAAAAAATGTCGGCTCCTAAAGCTCAAGTCATACGAGACGGGCAGTGCGTGACTTTAGATGCCGAGCAATTGGTGCCTGGTGATATTGTGATCCTAGAAGCGGGCAACATTGTCTCAGCCGATATTCGCCTACTTGATGTCGAAAATATATTGGTAGACGAGTCCTCTTTGACTGGTGAATCACTACCGGTGGAGAAACAAGCAAAACCATTGAACGCAGTCGACCTGCCTATTGGAGATCGCCAAAACCTTGTTTTCAAAAGTAGTCTTATTTCGCGGGGAACGGCTAAGGGTGTGGTCATCGCCACTGGCCTTGATACTGAAATAGGCCACATAGCCCAATTGCTGCAAGGCGAGCTGGGCGTTAAAACACCATTACAACAGCGCTTAAACCACTTTGGTCGATATCTGGCTGTAGCGGTTTTGCTTATCTGTGGCCTAATATTTACTGCCGGATTATTACAAGGCCAACCGGTGTTACTTATGCTATTAACCGCCATTAGTTTGGCCGTTGCCGCCATACCCGAGGCGTTACCTGCGGTGGTAAGCATATCGTTGGCACTTGGTGCACGTAAATTGTTGTTTCATCGGGCACTAGTGCGAAACCTGCCGGCAGTAGAGACACTTGGATCTGTGACTTATATTTGTACTGATAAAACCGGCACCCTAACCCAAAATATTATGCACCTTGAATTGTTTTACGCCGCCGGGCAAAGACACCAATTCTTACCTACTGAACATACTGAGCTTGGGCAAGCGTTGGCACTAAATAATGATGTAGAAGAAAAAGACGGCAAGCCAGCAGGGGAAGCAACCGAGTTTGCCTTATATCAAGGGGCTATTGATGCCGGTTATTTCAAATCTGAACTGACGCAAACAATGCCCCGATTGGCTAGCATAACCTTTGACAGCGAACGCAAACGCATGACTACCCTGCATAAAACCACCCAAGGCGTGGTTGCTTACGTTAAAGGTGCAGCAGAGGGGGTATTACAACAATGTGTATTTGAGATTCAAACAAAGGGAGCTGAAGGTTTTGATAAAGAGGCCATTCTGACCGAAGCCACACAACTTGCAAACGAGGGCTATAGGGTACTGGCCATTGCTAAACGTGAGTTAAGTGTGCTGCCCGAATCAATCAATGCAGATCAAATCGAAAAGGACTTAACGTTTTTGGGTTTGGTTGCGTTAATTGACCCGCCTCGTCCCGAGGCATTAAAAGCGGTTGCAGATTGTCAGGAGGCGGGGATCAATGTTGTGATGATCACTGGCGACCACCCAGGTACAGCTATGTCGATTGCCACGCATCTTGGCATTGCCAGTGATGCCAAGCAGATGCTAACGGGTAAGCAGCTCACTAAGCTGTCTTGTGATGATTTTTCAAACATTGTGACCTCCCTTAGCGTGTATGCCAGAGTGAGTCCCGAGCAAAAATTACGCATCGTAAAGGCTTTGCAAACCAAGGGAGAGTTTGTTGCCATGACGGGAGATGGGGTAAATGATGCCCCGGCGCTTAAAAGCGCGAATATTGGGGTGGCCATGGGCCTAAAAGGCACTGATGTTGCTCGTCAAGCTTCGGATATGGTGTTGTTAGACGATGATTTCGCCACCATTGTGCGTGCTATAAGAGCGGGAAGACGTGTCTTCGATAACATCCGAAAGTTTATCAAAGATACTATGAGTTCTAATTCCGGTGAGATTTGGGTGTTATTTCTGGCACCATTTTTGGCGCTACCTATTCCATTACTGCCGATTCATATTTTGTGGATTAACCTGCTAACAGACGGTTTACCGGGATTGGCATTTAGTGCGGAGCCCGCAGAGTCTGGCATTATGCAGCGTGCGCCGCGCGCCCCAGATGAGAGTATTTTTGCACATGGCATGTGGCAACATATCCTATGGACAGGGTTGTTTGTTGCTGGTATCTCTTTAGCAAGTATGGGCTGGGCTATGTATCGAGGGGTTGAGTATTGGCAGACCATAGTATTTACCGTATTAACCCTGTCACAGCTATTTCATTCTATGGCAGTGCGTGGAGAGAGTGCATCACTACTAAAGATAGGTGTATTCAATAACCTACCCATGTTAGGCGCCGTTACATTAATGTTTGTGTTGCAGATGGCAGT
Source organism: Paraglaciecola sp. (assembly GCA_034111145.1). Classification (GTDB taxonomy): domain Bacteria; phylum Pseudomonadota; class Gammaproteobacteria; order Enterobacterales; family Alteromonadaceae; genus Paraglaciecola. The sequence continues at coordinate 374 of JAWUXU010000085.1, read as the reverse complement.
TATTTATTTGCCTTCATTCAATGTTATTTTTCACACCCAAGCGTTGCCGATGTTTGACTTGTTAGTCTGTATTGCCTTGTCTTCGTTGGTGTTAGTAGCAGTAGAGTTGGAAAAGTGGTTAGTGCGGGTAGGGGTGTTATATAAGCCTGATGTATCAGTGTGAGAAACACAATAACCCTCATTGAATAGTTTGTTTGCGCTTAAATCTTGATGTAGGTCAACACAGAAAATAAGGCGCTGTTCCATAACACTGTTGTCACCTATAAGCCGCGACCAAAATTTGCTGAAAATCATACTTTGCGTTGCTTTCTCTAAACCAAGCGAGATAATGGGGTAAATACTTCGTCGCTATGCCCTTCATATTACCTATCACC
>JAWUXU010000084.1:0-17998 GCA_034111145.1 Paraglaciecola sp. | reverse complement strand
GGAAACTTCGCAGCGAAGACCGTGTGTTTAGAATTAAAGCCCAATCTGATCCTCTTCCAGGTGAACTTGCCGCCACCTTAGTAAGTCGGATTAAACCGCAGATAGAGGCCATTGACCTTCCCGCTGGTTATGCATTTGAGTGGGGGGGTGAAAGTGGCTCATCCGCAGAATCAAGCAGCGACTTGATGTCGACTATTCCTCTTGGTTTTCTAGCTATGGTGCTCGTTGTTGTTGCGTTATTTGGCAAGATAAAACAACCATTGGTTATTTGGTCAGTTGTGCCACTTGCATCGATTGGCGTGGTATTTGGCTTAGTGGTGACAGGTGTACCTTTGGAGTTCATGGGCATGTTGGGGCTACTATCCTTATCCGGTTTATTGATACAAAACGGTATTATATTGGTCGACAGAATGGATACCGAGATTGACGAGGGTAAACCACGTTTTGACGCGATAGTTGATTCTGCTGCGAGCCGAGTTCGCCCAGTCGTATTAGGGTCATTTACCACTGCACTGGGTGTTATCCCATTATTTTTTGACGCGTTTTTTCAATCTATGGCCGTGGTCATTGTATTTGGATTGAGTTTCGCAACCATCATTACCTTATTATTTGTACCTGTTCTGTATGCCACCTTTATTCAAGTGCATGCTAAGGAGACGGCATTATGAAACATCTAACTTACTTTTTACTTTTAACAAGCGCACTTGCATTCGCAGGGTGTTCCTCGTCTGGTGATGGTTCTTACGACAAAACAGATGTTGCAACGGCTGCCAATGTCCCAGCTGCATGGTCAACGGCCTTATCCGAAAATGTCAAAGGGCCCGAAAACTGGCTACAAGAATTTGCCGACCCTAAATTGATGGCACTAATAAAAGAAGGACAAAACAATAACCTCGACTTAAAAATGGCCGCTGGCAATATGGATACAGCATGGTTATTAGCTGAAAAGTCTGGTGCTGCTTTGCAACCTAATGTCAATCTAGCAATTAATGGAGGCCAGTCTGATAGTGTTGACGGAGGCGGTTCAACATCTTCGTTTGGTGTGGGTTTGCAAGTGGATTGGGAGCTAGATGTGTGGGGAAGGATCCGCTCAGGCAGCACCGCCGCAGAAGCACAAGCACGGGCAAGCCAAGCCGATTATTTATTTGCTAAACACTCACTGAGTGCCAATATTGCAAAAACCTATTTCAAAGTGATTGAAGCGAAATTACAGGCCAAAATCACTAAAGAAAATCTGGCGGTCCTAGAAAAAACCATGAGTATCACACAAGTGAAATACGACAATGGTTTGTTGACTGGACAAGATGTTGCAATCAATAAAGTGAATTTGGCGAATGCGTCTGAGCAGTTAATAACCACGCAAAGTGCCAAGAGGGAAGCGATCCGTGCACTTGAAGTGTTGTTAGGACGGTATCCAGATGTCTCTTTAGACATCCCTGATGTATTACCGGGTTTGCCGGCTCCGCCTCCAGCGGATTTACCTTCGAGTGTACTTGAACGTCGACCCGATATCATCGCTGCCGAAAGACAGGTTGCTGCCGCATATTCGGCAACAGATCAGGCTAAAGCTGCACAATTACCGCGTTTTTCACTTAGTGGCAATTTAGGTGGTTCGTCAGATTCTCTTTCAAACGTTTTGAGTCCTAGTATTGTTGCTTGGCAGTTAGCATCAAGTTTGTTGGTTCCACTGTTTGATGGTGGATTAAGAAAAATTGACGTTCAAATCGCTAATGTAGAACAGCAACAAGCCTTGGATAATTATCGGAAAAGTGCTTTAAACGCGTTCTCAGAAATCGAACAAAATCTAGACAATGGGCGCGATTTTGCCAGTCGTGAAAAAGCGCTTAAAAGAGCCTATCAAGAGAGCGAAAAAGCGCTAAAAATTGCCAACATACGCTATCAAGAAGGAGAAAATGAACTGTTAGACACGTTACAAATCCAACAACAGGCAATGTCAGCAAAAAGTAGTTTACTATCGATTAAACGTAGTCAATTGGAGCAACGCGTCAATCTATATCTGGCACTTGGTGGCAGCTGGTAAAGTAGGGATTACAATCGATGGAATTCACGATAACATTTATTAGGTTATTTGTTTGGTCAATATATTTGGTTTTACCCCTGTTGGCTTTTTTTGGGCTGGTGATAGTTGTGTTAGGACTTTGGGTTTGTCAGATTGAAAAATGGAACCGATTCGATGCATTGTATTGGTCATTCATAACCGCCACGACAGTCGGTTATGGTGACATTCGCCCATTAAAGAAACTATCAAAAGTATTGTCGGTTCTAATTGCTATTGTTGGCATGATGTTAACGGGACTTATTATCGCTATTACCATTCGTACTGCTACCATAGCATTTGAAAAACATGCTGATGAGCAGACTATTGAAGCAATAAAAATGAAATTTAATTAGTTTGCAAAATGACTGACAGTGGTCAACTTAAACGTCAAAATGATAGTTAACAAAAAAGAAAGGCTATTAGTGTGAAACTAACGTATTGGCTATAATTAAGCCTGAGGTTCAATCAAACGTCATCGAAAACATGCCGCTTTCTTTTGGAGAAAAGCTGCTTAGTGCCGGAGCAGATATAAAAGCAGGTGAAGGCAAAAACATCTATTTGCTAATGTCTGCCTTATTTTTTCTGTTGATAACTGCCTATTTGTTAAAACCCGTTCGTGAAATGCTAATACTGACCCAAGGCGGCTCGGAAGTTCGAAGTTATGCCGTCGCCTTGCAGGCGGGATTGTTAATTCTATTACTGCCAATCTACGGTATTTGCGTCAGGAAATTTGAAAGTCGCAAGTTCATGATCGGCATAGCATTGTTTTTTTCAACCAATTTATTTTTCTTTTACCTTTGGGGGATCACGGGTCACACATCATCTATTCCGTTTTTTATTTGGCTAGGTGCCTTTGGTATTTTGATGGTGTCACAATTTTGGGCTTTTGCCTCTCAGATATACGGTAAGCAGGCTGGAGAGCGATTATTTGCGTTAGTCGCGGTCGGGGCTGGATTGGGTAGCTGGGTAGGGGCTGCGTCTTCGCGGTTTTTGGTTACACACTTTAGTGCCAATGAAATCATTCTGATCAGTATTGTAACCCTACTCATTTCTATAGCTTTTGCTGCCAATGTTAAAGGCAATGATGCTGCTCATGTCATTGACAACGACATTGAAAACGCAGATCCCGTGTCTTACTGGAGTGGGTTTGCATTGGTTGCAAAAAGCCAGTACCTATTTCTTATCGCGATTTTTGTCATATTAATGAATTGGGGCAACAGCACGGGAGAATATTTACTGTCGGTAGTAGTAGAAGGCTTTTATGATCATGGGATTGCAGCCGGTACAATGGGAGATAGTAAAGCAACTTACATAGGTAAGTTTTACAGTGAATTTTATCTTTGGGTAAATTTAGTTGCGGTTATTTTTCAGTTCTTTATTGTTTCTCGGCTAATTAAGAAAGTAGGTTTTAACTGGGCGTTTATTATTACGCCCATATTGGTGATGCTGGGTTATGGGGTGTTAGCGTTTTTTCCTATCGTTGCATTTTTCAAAGTAATCAAAATCGCAGAAAATGGTCTCGATTATTCATTGCAAAATACTACTCGGCAAATTTTATTCCTACCTACTAGCCGCCGCGAAAAATATGAGGCACGTGCGGTTATCGATACGGTTTGCTGGCGTATTGGTGATTTGTTGCAGGCAGCGTCGATTTTTATTGGCTTACATCTTTTAAATATCTTGCCGAGACACTTCGTTTGGCTAAATATAGTATTAGCTGCTTGTATGATTATTCTAGGTTTTTTTATTGGTAAAATTTACCAGAATAAAAAAAATAACAGCGTAATAAATGATCACAACACATGACAATAATGACTGAAATAAAATTCATTATTGTTAACACTATAATATTATCTTGCTCCATTAATATTATTCTGCAACCTATGTTTTCTGGTCAACTGATAACATTTTCATTACTGGAATCTTAAATGAACGTATCCGATTTATTAGAACTAGCTTTGTCATTAAATAGCCGCTTGGATAATCATTGGACGTTATTTGTTTCGATTCACCTAGCATTATTAGGTGGTGTCATCTATATCGACCGACCTCTTAGGAGAAATGAGAAAATTGTTGCAGTGCTTATTTATAGCGGATTTGCACTAGTGAATTACATGATGATGAAAAACTCAGTAACTTTTCTAGACAGTGTTTACTTGGATATTTTAGCGTTAAAGAATGAGGCCTGCTGTATTAACAGTAATGTGATTCAACACGTGGTCAATCTCTTCGAACAAGACAGTACATCGCGAACTTTAATGAGTATTGTTATTGTGCATATCATGATGTATCTACTCACCGTTATTGTAATCATTAACGACAAAGCACGACCTAAGATTGAAGTCAGCGAAGAACCTGAAGAAATAGGACCGAATTAACGGTATCAAAATGTAGTCGCTCAGTTTTGAGTTGAACGACTACTTAACTGTACACATGGTGGACTAAAACATAGAGTGTATTGCTTTTCGCAGCGGGTATTTTATTGCAAAAGATATGAAATTGCGCCTCACTCTCGCACTTTTTTCAAGCGACGTATAAAGTTATCAATCCAGATATCTAATACCTCAGTCACTGCCTTGACGTTGTCGTTTCCATTTTTATCTATAGTACCCTCTACCTCTTTGGATGCTGTCATTGCAAATACTCGATGACTGTCGGTCCCAAGTAGGAATTCCGTTTCAATTGATATTTCGGTGAAAACATCTTTTTGCTCTGTAGCCATTAAATACGCAGCATTACCCGCGTTCAACACAATTCTAAAAGGTACAAAGTCTGTTACAGATAATTCTGGGTCAGAGAACTTTATGCCCGAAAAGGCCCCGCGGATAGTTAAAGTATTTTCATCTGCCTCTTGAACTAATTGATAATTATCTCCTAGTTTTTCTGACATTTCTTTATGGAAATAATGAACAAAGTTAGCAACTTGATTAACATTAAAAGCTGATTTAAGGTTTGGATCTAACCACACCTCAAAAGGTTCCAGCTTTATGCTTTGGATACTCGCCAAACGTTTATTATCAAATCCACTTTCTACATAAGTTTTACTGTTTTCATATTTTTTATTATCTTGCAAGCTCGAGTAGTCGCCTAAGAATCCAGATTTTGTATTGTCTAATTGGCTAGCACAACCCTGCATAAATAAAAACGTAATTAAAAATAAACTCTTAATGTACAGATCATTAGTTTTCATGTTTTTCTCCTTTGAATTAAAGCTGCCATATTGTTTAACAGGCAGCATTTTATGATTATCTATCTAAAGTAAGTGCTAACAATTAAATCATTTAATGCACAAACGTCAACAGAAAAATTCGCCTGATTAAATGTGTGTTTGTCGGGTGCTGTTACTGCTAATTATTCACTATGTTCCATGCGCCGTCAGCTTGTAAACATGCTGTGCCGTAGGCCTCTTCAGTATTGCCTCCCACTGTAATACTTTGTTGAAACTCACGGCAGGTTTGACCATTGTTATTTGTTCCTTGCTTCGTTGTTACTACATAACCGTTAGCCTCATTTGTAGTCCAGGTTATCTTTTCTCCAACGGCGGCACTTGTTGCTTGAACTTGTGCCGCTTCATGTTCACGCTGAGCTTGTTCATTAACATTATCAAGTAATTGCAATGTTATTGCCGTAAATGCCAACCATTTAAATGCGTCAGCATCGCTGTGGTGATGCCCATAACCCCAATAGACATGACCATAAGGTCTGACAATTATAACGTTGCGAAAATTACGGTGGCGAGGGGCAACAACAATCAATTTACGACCATTTCGTACTTCATGCCGACTGTTGATGTTTCTGTGATTTATCTTATTAACTCCACTTACCTGTCGGTTATCCTGCCGTTTTTCTTGCTTGCGGTCCTTTCTGCTATCTTGTTGCCTCTCTTGTTGTCTGTCATTCTTACTGTAAGCAATGGGAGAGATTGCCATAATCAAAATTAGAGCAATAGTGGTTGCTGACTGACGTAAAGCGCTGATGTTTTTCACAATATAATCCTTGAACTTTTTTGCTCAGTTAGCTTAATTGCTGCTGATGGTTGTACTTTACTGGGTTGACAGAAAAGACGTTATTCAGCCGGCGCCAACATCAAATCAAAATGCGACAATAATCAATCAACACCAAAATATGGGTGACGTTAGTGAAATGGCAATAGCAAAAATATCATCAAAAAAAATATGCTCAATGGCTCAACATAAATGGATAACCAATGGTTCACTTTAACCAAGTTTCTTTAGTATGCTTTCTGGTTTAAACTTTATTTAAGTTGGTTGCGGCGAAGTAAGCCTGCGATCGTTAAACCTTTAATCAGTATAAAAATAGTATTAACAATGAACGAAATCACCACACATAGTGGCCTAGCCCATGTTATGGCCAGTACTCTGGTTAAATACGGCTGTGACAGCCATGCACTATTCGAACAGGCTGGAATAGATATAACTCAAAACATGGCTGCTAATGACAGGGTCGCATCTATCTCTATGCAAAAACTTTGGCGTATTGCGGTGCAAGAAACAGGAGACGAAAGTTTTGGTCTGGCATATGCGGAAAACTTGCACCTGGGTGCGCTGCAAGGTCTTGGCTTTTCTTGGATAGCAAGTAGTACACTGCACGATGCATTTTTGCGTCTTGTCAGATATTACAGAATTATTTCCAGTGCAGGGGAAGTCATACTGGAAGATGATTCAGACCAATACAAACTTTGGTATAAAATTCCTGCACCAAAAGGAGTGGCTGCGCCTGCGTCATTAGATGCCGCCCTAGCTGTTTTTATTCAACTATGTCGTTTTGCTAAAGGCGATTCGTTTAGTCCATGTCGGGTTGAACTACAACGCCATAAGCCAGAAGATACCGCGAAATTTGATGCTTTTTTTAACAGCCATATTGACTATGACTGCAATGAAAACTGCCTGTATTTTGATCGAAAAGAATTAGAATCTCAATTGCCAATGGCAAATCCTGAATTAGCTAGGGTTAGCGACCAAGTGGTTATCGACTACCTGAAACGGTATGACAAAGGTAACATTGTGAGTCAAATTAGAGCCAGTATCATTGAATGGTTGCCGTCTGGCACGCCGAGCCAAGAGAAAATAGCAAGTGATGTACACCTAAGCCCACGCTCACTTCAGCGAAAACTCAGTGAACTCGGCACCAGTTACAAGGTACTTTTAGACGATATTCGTAAAGATTTGGCTCAACATTACCTGAGAGAGTCAGACCGTAGTATTGGCGAGGTCACTTATTTACTAGGATTTTCAGAACCCAGCAACTTTGCTAGATCCTTTAAACGTTGGACGGGAGTGACGCCTCATGAATATCAACAACAGTAAGCAACGCTATCGCAGTGAAAAACTCTAATGTCTGTGTTTAAGGTTTATATTTGAGTGCAGAGCCAATTGAATCTGATTATGAATACAAATATATTTGATAAAACGCTCAGTGACGTTAAGTCTTGCAACCTCTGTCTAAAACACTTGCCCCATGGAGTAAGACCCGTCATTCAAATAGACCCAAATGCCAAGATCCTAATCGCAGGACAAGCACCAGGTTCAAATTACATAAGACCGGTATTCCATTTGATGATCCCAGTGGAGATCGATTACGATTATGGATGGGTGTCGATAAAGCGCTTTTTTATGATGCATCAAAAATCGCTATATTACCCATGGGGTTTTGTTATCCCGGAACTGGGAAATCGGGCGATTTACCGCCAAGAAAAGAATGTGCAGAACAATGGCGGGGTAAGCTCCTAGAATTGATGCCAAAAATTCAACTCACATTAGTGATCGGTCAATATGCAATACGCTGGCATTTACCTGAGACAAAAAAAGATTCACTAACAAATACTGTTAAGTCTTGGAGGACACATTGGCCTGATAAGTTACCATCGCCACATCCAAGTCCGAGAAACAACATATGGTTAAAAAAAAATTCTTGGTTCGAGCATGAGATTATTCCAACACTACAACGTCAAATTAAAGTTCTCGTTTCATAATATTTCATATTCGTTGATGTTTACTTAGCATACCCATTCTCGGAATAACCTTAGCATTATTACTAATTGTTGCTGCGAACCTCTAGACACAAGGTTAAAGTACGTTATTAAGGGCAATACTTAAGCCAAATTTGGTTCAACAATAAATCAAACTTCTAAGTAAGCTCAATTTTATCAAGACATTTTTGGCTAGCCTAAAGAAAAACCCTATAGGATTATATTGGCAACGCCTTTTTTGGTAAATACAAATAAAGGCGTCGCTGCTTTTAATGAATCGTTTTTGCGACAATGGACAAATCTTTACTCAGTATGTTTTGCTGATTAACTATTCTCAGATTACCTGCCACCATGTTTTGGAATTTACCAAGACTAGTGGCTGCATCTAAATCTTTAAGGCTAGCCTCTACATTGCCCAAAACATAATGCATCACTGCACGGTTATTATAGGAAATAGCTGTAGCCTTACCGGCGTTAACTGCGGCTTCGCAGTATTGGTTAGCCTGTTGCATATTGTTAATGGCTAAATGAGCGACGCACAAGTTATCAAGCAGTGGTTTACGTAAAGACGCAGTTGAAGCCTTGGCCAAAGCCGCCTTGCTTTTACGGATACCCTGTTCAAATTTTTCTGACTCAATTTCTCGTACACCAATGACCTCGGCTACGCTGGTTTTCACCATCAGTTGTGAACCTGCTGTTGCATCAGTTGCTGATGCTTGGCTTGCTGGTATTATCATCAGCATGGCTAAGACCGCTGGAGAGAATGATTTGATTGCTGCTTTCATAATGACCTACCTTTTGTGTTTGAACGAGTGACGATTCAACGTTAGTGATCCATATCTACTGACGTATGTTTACTTGTGCTACTTGCTTGTACCGTATGAGTTTGATGAGTATGGTGAACCCATAGAAAAAACTCCTGAGGAACAACAGATAAAAAGCTGATGAAATGGTGATGAAAAACCGATATTTGCGGTTGTATACCCATTCACCCAAATACTAGGGAGATAATTGAGTTGGACCAGGTAGGATGATAATTAAGTGAGACCAGATAATTGACTGAACAAGCGCTACCTGAAAATGGATACTTTCGTTTAGGTGACTACTACATTGATGTGGGCGATCATAGAGTATTTCATGATGATCAGAGCCGTCACCTAGAGCCCAAAGCCATGCAGGTTCTTTATCAGCTTGCTTTGTGTGCCGGCGAGACTGTTAGTCGACAAGAATTAATGAACAAAGTATGGCATGAACGTGTGGTGATAGAAGATGCCCTGACACGGATCATCTCGCAGCTTCGCCTAACCTTTAATGATAGTAAAACTCGTCAGGTAATCCACACTGTGCCTAAAAAAGGTTACCGGCTGTCGGCGGATGTCACTTGGTTGACCAGACAAGAATTTATTAAGCTCAGTACAAAACACAACACTAAAAACAGCACCGCATCAGATTTAGCCCCATCATTTAATAAAGGCAAAGTGGCAGCACTTATAATGTCGAGTTTAATATTTGCTCTACTGATTGTTGCTTTGTTAACCGCCACTTTTCAATATCAGGAGTCTATGCCCGGTGCATTGAATCCTGATATTGAAAACAACAGCACCAAGACAGAAATTAATATCGCTTTTTTACCATGGCGCAATCTTACAGGCGATGATAGCAATGACTATTTGGCTGAGATGCTCCCAGAGGAGCTATCAATCAATCTGTCCAAATCAGAAAAGGTGACCGTATTAGCCCACTACTCTTCCCTTGCCCTTGCCAGAGACCCCAGTGCATTAGATTCTTTAATTGAGCAGTTTAACCTTGAGTACTGGGTCGAAGGCAGCATTACTGAGGCAACAGAGCACATTCGTGTCTTAGTGCATTTAGTCGAAAAACAGAGCAATAAGGTGATTTGGTCACAGGTGTATGAAGATGACATACAACAACTGCTGACTTTAAATACTAGGATCATCTCAGACATCAATGCGCAACTGTTTGGGCAAAACGAACAAGAAAATTTCTTAGCTGCATCTGAAAGTCTGAATATAAAGGCTTACCGAGCCTATCTTCAGGGAAATTACTGGTGGATGAATGGAAAAACCAGCGAGTGGTTTTTTCGAGCACAAGCATCATTCTTAAAAGCAACTGAACTGGCGCCTAATTTTGCCGCCGCGTTTGGCAGTTTAGCTTTTCTCTACGCGAGATATAATTATCATGATGTTTATATGGAAAAAGCTGACGCTGTTGCAAAAACCACGGCGGCTATTGATACGGCCTTACAACTTGACCCCAATGACATTAACGCCCTCTTAGCAGGCGCTTTATTGGCTATTGAAGACTTACAATTTGATAAGGCGGAGCAATTAATCAATCAGGTATTAAATGTTGATGCCTCGAACACCAGAGGTCTGTATGTCTATTCAGAGTTTGCCTTGGCCAAGAATCAATTTGACGCAGCGCTGACTTATGCTGATAAGGCGCTTCAAATAGACCCTCTATCGCCTTGGATAAACGTCAACAAAGCCATGGTGCACTTTTGGCGGAATGAGATGACTGAAGCGTTGGCGTTAGTCGACTACGCCATTGATATTGATAGCAGTTACACTTGGGCTTACGTTTGGAAAGCCAAAATACTCATTCAAGATGGACAGGTTTTAGATGCTATTGAGGCAATGAAGATTTGTTTGAAAATTGATGATGGCTCACCTGTAAATGGTATTTACTTGGCGCTGCTTTATACCAAGGCTGGAATGCCTGTAAAGGCTCAAAGATGGTTTGCTCATACCGCTTCACTTTATGGCGATTCCCCTGACGCCAGATTTTGGCAAAACTATTTACGCTTTATCAAACATAAAGAAGACTCTGATATCGCGCGACAATTAGTCAACCAAGTCAGCATGAAAACTACTCGCTTTTTTAGTGTGGTGCCTTTACAGAAAGCCTTGTTGTCATCACAACCTATGCTGATAAAGCAAGCCTTACCAGAGTTTCTGTCGCTTATTGAGCGTCCAAATCAATCGGGCTTTTGGGTTAATCATCATAACCAATACAGTGCCTATGCTGCATCAGCATTGATGCAGCAACTGGATAGTGCTGAGTATGAGCAACAGCTGACCTTATTAAATGCTCAAATTAAGGCATTTGAGCATTTAGTTGTTCTACAGCTGCGAGCCGATATCAAGTAAAACGAGCCGGATATAAGGGATAAGTTTTTAATCGCGATAGTGGTGCTTTCAATAGCTGGCTTAGCATTACAACAAGTAGGGGACCTTTAAGACTGTATTCCCTACCTAAAAGGCCAAGTAAAGCGCCCAGTCATTATCGTTTTCAATTACCAAAAAACTTGATGATGCCGGAAAAGGTATTTCAGGTTATTCACGTTACAAACGATGGCAAATAAAAATATGATCCACACTTTTATTGCCATGTATCTTTTGAAATAACTAACCTTGCATGCTCTCTAAGGTTTTGCCTTTTGTTTCTTTAACCATTTTGATAACGAATATCACAGATAACAATGCGCATAGTGCGTAAAATCCATATGCACTGGCTAAGCCAATGGTGGTTAGCATAATTGGGAATGTCATAGTAATCGCAAAATTGGCCATCCACTGCGCGAACCCTGCAACAGCCAAACCCGAACCACGGATTTGGTTTGGAAACATTTCTCCCAATAATACCCACATAACCGGACCCCATGATAGGTTGAAGAAGAACACGTAGGAATTGGCTGCAATTAAGGCTAGTGTTCCGTTTTCACCCAACATTAAATTGCCATTTTCTGCAACATCCGCATTGGCGAATACCCAAACAAGAGTTAGCAGGGCAACACTCATGCCGATTGAGCCGATGATCAAAAACGGTCGTCTTCCCAGTTTATCGATTAAAGTGATTGTTATGACGCAGGCAACAATACTGACAGCGCCCACAATCACATTAATCATCAGTGAGTCTGATTCAGAGAAGCCTACGGCTTGCCACAATACCGCACCATAATAAAACACCACATTGATACCGACTAATTGTTGGAACATGGCCAAACCAATTCCCACCCAAACTATGGTTCTGACTTTTCCACCTGATACCAAGTCTGACAATTTTGGTTGATGGCCATCTGCAGCAATAGATTGTTCAATTTCGCTCAATGTATGGTTTGCTTGGTTAGCCCCATAAAGTTTTGTGAGCGTATCTAATGCTTTTTGGCGTTTGCCTTTTATGACTAAATAGCGCGGGCTTTCTGGTATTGCCAGTAAAGACAAAAAGAAGATGACCGCTGGCACAAGTTCAATCCAAAACATCCAACGCCAGGTTTGAAAACCTAACCAAAAAATTTCTGTAGAACCGCCAGCTGCGTTAGCAAGTAAATAGTTGCTGATGAATGCGCAGAACAAACCAAATATTATCGCTATTTGCTGAATAGTGGCGAGCCTACCGCGCATTCTGGGAGGTGCGATTTCGGCTATGTATGCGGGGGCCATTACGGACGCCGCACCCACAGCAAGACCGCCAATAATACGGTAAAAAATAAACTCTCCAGAAGATTCTGAGATACCAGACCCCCAAGCGCTAACCACGAAAAATATCGCTGCAATAATGAGTAAGCCTTTACGGCCAAGTAAATCAGCCAAAGTGCCAGCGGCAAAAGCACCAACAGCGCAGCCCAACAACATGCTGGCGACATTAAATCCTTGACCAATAGATTCAGATTCAAACGCTTTTGTCAGTCCATCAACTGTGCCATTTATGACACCACTGTCAAAGCCGAACAAGAAACCGCCAATGGTTGCTACAGTACTAATGATGATAATAAAAAGTAGATTTTCTTTTTGGGTGTGGTTGTTCATCTTTGAATTTCACTTTTTTAGGATTAGTTAAGTACCATTAAACAGCATTCGACTGCAATTTGGCACATAAGGACAGTAAGATAGGATTAATCGGCCAAAGGCTTTTTACTCAACCTTATTTTATTAGGGCTCATTTTTTCTAAGACTACATCAAAGTTACTTTCTAAAGCAGCCAATAAACCACTGATATCGGACGTCCTGAAGAGTCCAGCAACCTTTAGATTTTTAGTACCTTCATCGCCAAAATAAAATTGATAGTTGGTGTAACGCGACACTTCTCGCATGGCATCAAACAGGCTTTCACCCCTAAAAATCAGGTTGCCTTGCTGCCAAGCTAAATCAGCAGCAAGCTTGCCTTCATCACTTCCGATGATGCTGTTATTTTTCGCTTTTAGCTGGGCCTTCTGCCCTTTGCTGACTGAAAATGATGTGGGAGATAAATGCACGTTTTTTAACTTGATAGGCGCCACGCTCTGACTATTGATATCCGAGACTAAGACCTTGCCATCAGTCACAATTAATTCCACTTTTTCACTGCCTAGCTTAACATTGAAAGCAGTGCCTAAGGCTTGGATGATATTTGAGCCAGCATAGACAGTTAATGGCTTCTGTTCGTTGTGAGCAACCACCACATGCATTTCCCCTCGCAACAATGTAAACACACGTTGCTTATCGGTGTAAGTCACTTTAACTAGACTGTTAGTATTCAGCCTTATTTTTGTTTTGTCCTGCAAAAAGAAAGTGGATTGCTCACCAATTTGAGTCTCATAGTCATTATTAAACTGTACGATTTGTGTTGTGCCTTGGCCTAATAACATATCTGCATTTTGCCACAATCCCAACGAAATGAGAGATGCAAAGATGAAACTCGCGGCCCATGCAAAGCCAGATAACTTTTGGTTGGAAACACGTTGTGGCTTGCGAGGGAATAAATCACTGAGGTGTGATAGAGATTCCATTTTGTCCCACAACTCGACCAACTGCATGAATGTTTCAACATGAGTATCTGAAACCTGCAACCAAACTTTTAGCTCAACCTGCTCTTGATTTGATAGCCCTCTGTCTAGTCGGGTAATCCATAAACTCGCTTCATTCATAGGGTCTTCTTTGATGTTAATCGCAACCACCTTACTCATTTTACCCCCCTCTGAATATTTGTTGAAGATACGCTTGCCGATCCGGATTGGTGGGCATTAATAGTTGATTGATTAAAACTCAGCATGTAACTTGCACATCGTTTAAACCCAACGGCAATATGTTTTTCAACCGTGCTTTCACTCAAACTCATTTCTATGGCGATCTCTTTTTGTGAATAGCCATAGACTTTTTTTAAAACAAAAACTCGTCTGCATTTTATGGGTAATTGACGAACGGCATCACAAAAATAGGCAAATTCTTCACTACTCGCTACATTCTCATAAACTTGATCATGTATCAGCGTCTCGGTATCAAAATCCAACTCAGTTTCTACTGGGTCAGCCAGTCTTGTCTCAGCCTTTTTCACGTGGTCGTAAGCTAAATTTCTAGCCGTTTTCATTAGAAATGATTTGGGCTGTTCAATCTGCTCACGCTGATCCATTTGACAAATTCGTACATAAGTTTCTTGGACTATATCTTCAATTTCTTTAGGTGGCACAATACGGGACACCATGCGTATCATGCTATCCCTTGCAGCCATAAAAACTGGATGCCATAAAGTATGTGCTGTTGATTTCTTTTGCATTCTTATATGCTAATCATTACCGACATTGAGTAGTCTATACATTCAAGACGATTACCAATAAATATTCCGCCAGTGTAAAGGTAATTTTTGTTCAGTTACTAAATTAAACTATGGGTTCATAAATGGAAATTAAGTGTAACTTCTTTGTTAATGAATGTTAATACATGTTAAAATTCCATACATTTTAAATACAAATAAATTTCAGAATATACGCGCATAACGTATTGTTTAATATATGAAATTTAAGGACTTATCAAAGTAGTGATTCTAAAATCAAACCAATAAATATCGTTTGCTGGATAGTTCTATGTTTGCATAGTCAGTTGCTGTTGGCTCAATCTAAGCAAACCTATCAAGATTTCAATATTGGTTTCGGCTATGCCGATATTTCATTAATTGAATTTGCCAAACAAGCCGATCTCACGATCGTCTTTCCTTATGAAAAAGTGCAATCTCGTCGAGCCAATTCTTTAAAAGGTAACTTTACCATTGAACAAGGGATTATCGGATTGCTTAAAAACACTGGATTGGTTGCTTCCTTCGAACGGGATGGGGTGGTGACTATCAAACGCATTTCAATTCGAGATACAGTGGTTGAAGATAAATCAATGTTGCAGGAAATAGTAGATTTGTTTACTGGCAAAAGTGACAGCATTGTTACTTTTCCTGAAGAACCCTTCAATACTGAACTTATCGAAGTCCGCGGGATCCGCGGCAGCATGGATTGGGCTTTAGACATCAAACAAGAATCAATAGGCGTGTCTGAATCCATACAATCTGAAGAAATAGGTAAATTTCCGGATCTTAATTTGGCCGAATCATTACAAAGAATAACGGGTGTCTCAATTGACCGCTCTGAAGGTGAAGGGCAATTTGTTACAGTGCGCGGTCTGGGCCCGCAATTTAATACGGTTCTCAGTAATGGACGAAGGTTGGCGACTGACAATCAAGGCCGTGAATTTAGTTTTGATACTATTGCGTCTGAATTGGTGACTTCGGTGACCGTAGACAAAACTTTTTCAGCATCCCAGCCCTCCGGAGGTATTGGCGCAGTCATTAATATAAAGACAGCAAGACCAATGGCATCAAAGGAATTTAAGATAGCCGGCAGTATCAAAGCCTCTTTAGACTCTACGAGTCAAAAAACGACTCCCCAAGGTACGGTCTTTTTTAGCCACAGTAACGACAAGTTGGGATGGTTAGTTTCACTGTCACATCAAACGCGCAAAGCGCGTATTAACGAAGTACAAACTGATGGATGGCTTTTAAACACTGATATTCCGCCCGAGCAGCTCTCGACCACAGCAGACAACATATTCGTCCCTAGGAACTATGATCAGCGAGTACGATTTGACCAACGCACTCGAACAGGTGGCACGCTAGTTTTACAATACAGGGCCACACCCAATTTAGATATTAGTCTTGACTATTTACAGTCTGACTTTAATGTAAAAACTGATTCTACATCCCTAGGACATTGGTTTACATCAAGTAATTTGGAAGATGTTGTGACCGATGAAAACGGCACTGCAATAGAGTTTTCACAGAATGTAGGCCATGCCACGGACTTTCACGCTCGCACGTTCGACAGGCCTTCGCGTTTGAATGCGCTGGGATTAAACACTAGTTGGCAAGTGTCTGAAAAAGTATTAATGAATTTTGATGTTTCTAGCTCTAAGGCCAGCACCAAAGACAGAATAGGTGCTGGGAATGCTTTGACTCTAATTGGTTACCTCAATCGTTCTTCTTTCTCCCTATCCGAAGGTGACATTCTGCCGCGTATAGAGGGTTTTGAAACGGCAGACTCAAACATCATTGATGCATTGGGAGATGCCAGTGGTGTGTCTGATTATCTGGATCCTAGCAACGGAAAAGCACATGTTATGTTGCGTCGCGGGTGGAATATTGAAGATAAATTTGACCAACTAAAAACTGATTTCACCCTTTTTGATGGGCTTAAATCTAATCTAGATATTAAGTTTGGAGTTATGTATACACAGCAATCAAAAAGCAATGAACGCTGGGATAATGAGAAAAATGCAGTTCATTGCTCGTTTTGTGGATATTTTCCAGATCCCGATCTTCCAGATAGTTTTCAAACAGTATTTGATGCCGGTAACAATTTTCTTGGTGATGTTAGTGGCAGTGAATTTTTACCTAAACGTTGGTTAAGGCACGACGGTGAAACCCTCTTTAGCTTTCTTGAATCTGTCAGCGATATTAATTTCGATGCAGTGATACGAAATAATTCCTTTACGGTAACTGAGCAAGTGACGTCTGCCTATCTAGAAGTACAGCAGCGTTCGGACTGGCAGGATATTGAATTCTCATCAAAATACGGGGTTCGTTACGAAAACACCGATATAATGGTCGATGGATTTGAGAAAAACTTACTCGCCTTGAGCATTCTTGATCAAACTGAACTGGGTCAAATTAGCTCACCGGGCCTACCTGTTTCACTGTCTTCGTCATATGATAACTGGCTACCTAGCGTTTCGACAAAAGCAGAATGGAAAAATAGTATTGTCGTCAGGTTAGGCTTATCACGATCGTTAACACGACCCACCATGCCACAGTTGTCACCCAGCCTGGTTGTCAATACAACCCGTCAAGGCGGTGACTTAAGGGCCAGTTCGGGAAACCCCTACCTTAAACCATTTGAGTCTACTAACCTCGACCTCGCCTTTGAATGGTATTATCAAACTTCGAGTTATATTTCGGTGAATTATTTTAATAAAAGAGTTAAAAATTTCATCGTCAGTAGCATGACCCAAATTAATATAAATGATGTCACTGACCCAAGTACCGGTGCCGACTATAGTGCAGCGGACAGTGAAGATGCACTTGCCGAATTTGATTTAACATCATCCACTAACGGTCAAGCGGCAACGGTAAGCGGTTTCGAGTTTGCCATTCAGCATGATTTTGACAGCGGCTGGGGTGTAGTCGCAAATATGACGCTGGTAGGCAGTAATGCAAAATTAAATCCCACCGATGTATCACAAAAATTTGCTCTGACTGGACTGAGTGACTCACAGAATCTGATTGTTTATTACGAGAAAGGCCTTGGGAAAATTAGGCTTGCGTGGAATCATCGTGATGGATTTTTACAATCTTTGGTGCAAATACAAGGTCCTGAACCAACCTATGTGCGAAGCTATCAACAACTTGATCTAAGCACCAGTTATGCTATTAATGACAATGTTTCGGTGTTTGTTGAAGGGGTAAATATTACCGCAGAGAATGTGCTTAAGCATGGACGTTACAGCAATCAACTACTTTTAGCTCAGCAGCCTGGTGCACGTTATTCTCTGGGTTTACGCGGTAGTTTCTAGTTTTTCTCAAGAGCACAGAATTTATTTGCAGTGAAATTACCTTGGGAGAGTTAAGTAATAGAT
>JAWUXU010000083.1:0-7208 GCA_034111145.1 Paraglaciecola sp. | reverse complement strand
CGTCCACGAAAACGTATCGTTACTTTGGCCTTGTCTCCCGCTTCTAGAAAGCGACGCAGGTTGCGCAGTTTTACCTGGTAATCGCCTTCATCAGTGCCAGGGCGAAATTTAATCTCCTTGACCTGAATTTGTTTCTGTTTTTTCTTTTGCTCTTTAAGTGTTTTGCTTTTTTCAAACAAAAACTTACCGTAATCCATTACTTTACATACGGGCGGTTCAGCATTAGGGCTAATTTCGACCAAATCTAAGCTGGCTTGTATAGCGATATCCATAGCTTCGCCAATAGGCACTACGCCTAAAGGTTCACCTTCTTTACCGACTAAACGTACTTCATTTAACGTAATTTCTTCATTGATCCGAGCCTTATTCGAATCTTTAGCCTTCATGTTAGCGCTTTTAATATGTTATTCCTCCGCAAAATTAATCAGATATGTTTGTTGTCAACTTCCGACATGGCTTTATCAATGAATGCCTGTATAGACATTTTTCCGAGGTCATCACCCTTGCGCGAACGCACGGCTATTTCCCCACTTTCCATCTCTTTATCGCCAACAACAAGCAAATATGGGACACGCTTGAGCGTGTGCTCGCGGATCTTAAAGCCTATCTTCTCATTTCTCAAGTCTGACTTGACTCTAATTCCACTTTCTTTTAGCTTTTTTACTACTTTATTTGAATAATCGGCCTGTTTATCAGTAATATTCAATATAACCGCTTGAGTCGGTGCCAACCAAAGTGGAAACAAGCCAGAATATTCTTCAATCAAAATGCCAATAAAGCGCTCCAAAGAACCTAAGATGGCTCTATGGATCATAACCGGCACTTTACGCTCTCCATCCTCAGCCACATAAGTTGAACCTAGACGTTCAGGCATAGAAAAGTCGAGTTGCACGGTGCCACATTGCCAAGCTCTATCGAGGCAATCATGTAATGTAAATTCAATCTTTGGACCATAGAAAGCCCCTTCTCCAGGAAGATACTGAAACTCGATACCTTTAGATGTTAGTGCCTCTGCTAATTCTTTTTCAGCTTTATCCCAGACTTCATCACTGCCCACACGCTTTTCTGGGCGTGTCGATAGTTTCACCGAAATGCTCTCGAAACCAAATATCTTGTATATTTCATAGACGGAATCAATACAACCGCCTACTTCAGACAAAACTTGTTCTTCAGTACAAAAAATATGGGCATCATCTTGAGTAAACCCACGGACACGCATCAAACCATGTAATGCACCCGATGGCTCGTTTCTGTGACAACAGCCAAATTCCGCCATACGTAAAGGAAGGTCACGATAAGATTTTAAACCTTGATTGAAAATCTGCACGTGGCCTGGGCAGTTCATAGGTTTAATTGCATATTCGCGTTTTTCTGAAGTCGTGGTGAACATGTTTTCGGCATATTTATCCCAATGTCCAGACTTTTCCCAAAGGCTTCTGTCCATCATCATGGGTGCTTTGACTTCTTGGTAGTCATATTCGCGCAATTTGCCACGAATAAATTTTTCAAGTTCAGTGTAAATGCTCCAACCATCGTTATGCCAAAACACCATACCCGGTGCTTCTTCTTGCCAATGGAATAAATCGAGTGCTTTACCAATTTTACGGTGATCGCGTTTTTCTGCTTCTTCTAATCTATTCAAGTAACCTTTTAATTGCTTTTTATCAGCCCAAGCCGTGCCATAAACCCGTTGCAACATTTTATTATCGCTATCACCGCGCCAGTAAGCACCCGCTACTTTCATTAATGTAAAGTGCTGACAAAAACGCATATTAGGCACGTGTGGGCCACGGCACATGTCGATATATTCGCCATGGTGATACAAAGCTGGCCTGTCATCCTTGCCGATGTTTTCATCCAGAATTTGAATTTTGTAAAACTCACCTCTCGCTTCAAATGTGTTTCGGGCTTCTTGCCAAGAAGCCACTTTTTTCACTACGTCATAATTAGTTTTTGCCAATTCCAACATGCGTTTTTCAATTTTGACTAGGTCTTCATCATTCAATGAATGCTCCATATCAATGTCGTAATAAAAACCGTTGTCGATAGTGGGGCCAATTGCCATTTTCGCATCAGGATAAAGCTGTTTAATAGCATGACCAATTAAGTGAGCACACGAATGGCGAATAATTTCTAATCCATCATCATCTTTTGCGGTGATAATTTGTAGTTTCGCATCGCTGTGAATTAAGTCGTGTGCATCAACGCGCACGCCATCCACTTTGCCCGCAATAGTCGCTTTTGCTAAGCCGGGGCCAATATCACTGGCTACATCAAATACAGATACTGCATGGTCAAATTGGCGTTGGCTGCCATCGGGAAGAGTAATTACGGGCATATTGAAATCCTTATGCAGTGGTGACACCTACCAAGCGCCACATGCGAATGTTTAGAGTCGGCTTTAATTAAAAGCCGATTAATAAAAATAAAAAACACCCAAAAAAGGGTGCTTAAAAAAAAGATGCTCTGCTACCATCAGAGCCATAACCTGTATTATAACGAGATAAAGTTTAGTGATGCAATGCCAAGCAATAAAAACTAGTGTTTACTCGATGGTTTTAGTGGCCCTTTTAAACAGTAATTCTGGTTGGGCAGACGATTGGAAACTGGAAAAAAATAAAAACAATGTCAGTATTTATAGCAAACAAACCGATTCTGGATTTAAAGAGATACGGGTTAAGACCATTGTTGAAGCATATCCATATTCCTTAGTAGCCTTACTCAATGATGTTGAGTTTTCTTCCAATTGGATACACAACTGCATTGAGGTCAAAATACTCAGTCAAACATCACCAACAGAACGGTTAATAAATAGTTTTTTTACCGCGCCTTGGCCATTAAAAAATCGCGATATGGTTTTTTACTCTAAAACCACGTTTATTCATAATTCAGTACGAATCGAAATATCCGATAGAGGGGATACAACGCCACTCAACCCAAAATATGTACGTATGCAAAACATGAATGGGGTGTGGCAAGCGAGTGAACTAGAAAATGGAAAAAGCGAAATTACTTACACCGGTAGTGGTAACCCTGGTGGTAACATACCCGTCTTTATTGGCAATAAAGAATTGATTACGTCCCTGTTTGAAACCTTTCAAAACTTAAAGAAAGTCATTTTATTAGACCAGTACCAACCAGTCAAAATTACTGATTGATATAAAAAACGATTTATTAATAGCTTAATCAACCATGCAAATCTAATAGTTACACCATAATTAGCCAATGACATAAAAAATAGGAATTAATCATGTGGCATTTTATTAGTGAACGCATTAGTGAGTCTATTCAACAAGATTTTATTTGTGACGACATTCGTGAAGTCAAAGCCGGAGATAGTCACAAAGCCTATAAAATATCAGATGGCAAACAACGCTTTTTTGTCAAAACCAATGAAAAAATCCACCTCTCAAATTTTGAGTCTGAAACGCAAGGTCTAGAGCACTTCAACAGTACACAACTATTCAAAGTGCCGAAAGTGATCTGTTCGGGTTTAGTGTCGGATCATAGTTTTTTAGTCCTAGAACATATCACCATGACACAAGGTAACGAACTAAGCTGGTTTCACTTTGGGCAAGCCTTAGCAAAACTACATAAAACACACACACAACAAATGTATGGCTGGCAGGAAGATAATTTTATTGGACTAACAATACAACCCAACCAGTGGCAAAAAAAATGGAGCTGTTTTTTTGCGGAACAACGTATTGGTTTTATGCTGCAATTGTTATCTGAAAAAGGCCATGTTTTAGCCAATATAGGTGATGTAGTCGAAACGGTTAAAAGCTTACTCACTGGGCATAATCCCACACCGTCCATGCTGCATGGTGACCTTACGCGAGGTAACGCTGGATTTCATAAAAATCAGGTTGTTTTGTACGACCCTGCATTTTATTTTGGTGATCGCGAGACAGATTTAGCCATGACAGAGTTATTTGGTCGATTCCCTAACAGCTTTTATCAAGGTTATGCAGACATTTGGCCCCTTGAAGTTGACTATCAATATCGCAAGCCAATATATCAGCTTTATCATGTATTAAACCATGCATTACTTTTTGGTGGTCATTACATGGATACCGCAAAAAGCACACTAAAAAATTTAGATACCTGAATTACATTGACCAAATGTTAGGTCTTATTGATCTTTTGAATTAAGCCCACCCTATCCTTTAACATCGTTCAGATATACCCTTGTCATTTAACAGTTTAAATTTGAGTATAATGGATAATAAGATTACCTTAATTACTGGCAGTGCCAAACGTATAGGCGCACACATGGCAAAATACCTGCATTCTTTTGGTTCAAACATTGTTGTACATTGCAATGAGTCGAGGCTCGAAGCAGAAAAGTTGTGCCTCCAACTCAATCAAATCAGAACAAAGTCAGCAATGTTAGTACAAGGTGATTTGTCCGACTTATCGAGCATTGAACGTATCGGTCAACAAGCCATCGATTCATTTGGCCGCTTAGATATATTAATTAACAACGCGTCCTCGTTTTATCCTACTCCCGTTGGCACCATCACAAAAAAAGACTGGCAATGTCTTGTTGGCAGCAATATGCAAGGGCCATTATTTTTATCCCAGTATTGTGCACCAGCATTAGCTCAAAACACCGGTTCCATCATTAATATGGTGGATATACATGCAGAAAAACCATTAAAAGACCATACCCTTTACTGCATGGCGAAATCTGCACTGGTAACCATGACTCAATCGTTAGCATTAGAGCTAGCGCCTGATATACGTGTAAACGCTATAGCGCCAGGCACAATTTTATGGCCCGAAATGCAAATGAACGAAGATGACAAACAACAAATCATCAACCAGATACCCGCGCAACGATTAGGCACCATGCAAGATATCGCTCATGCCATTAAATTTTTGATTGAAGCCTCATATGTGTCAGGACAAATTATTGCTGTTGATGGTGGGCGCAGTGTTGCTTCATATACAAAGGGTTAATCATTTTGCTTCGTAATTTTTTTATCATATTAATGAGCATTTTTACGGTGGGCTGCGACAGTAGCTATTTATTACAAAAACATTTACATGACTATCAAGAACGCATGGCCAACATCTTGGATATTGAAAACCAAGACAGCCTTACCATTAGTTTACAGCCCTACCCGTCCATCAGGGATTTAAAACAGAAGATCCCTGCAACCACAATCAAACTTTTCGAATTTTATAATCTTCAACACTGTAAATTATATTCTTTAATTGCCGAAAGAAACACTTCGCTTGGCAATCTTCAATTACCCTCCACCCGTTATATTTATGAAAGACAATTAATTGATGCCCTACAACAATGTCTATTAGACACCACAGACTTAAAATTACGAGAGAAAATACAAGACTGGCAACAAACCAAACAACAACAACTACCTATGGTCTGGGCAGACTTAATTCAACTGAGTAGCGAGATGAAACAAGGGTTTAGTGCAAACTTTGGATTAGTTGAAGGCAACCAAAAAGATGGCCTGAATCAATCAAAAGAAGCCTTGAACTACTTAATTCAAATTGGCCAAAATAAGCAGGTTAACAGTGCACAGCTAGAACAGAGCTTACAATATTTAATGAACAACCCACTGCCAGCCAAATTATGGTTGAGCCAACTCACATTAACTGAATACTTACATCGCTCAACCAAATGGCTTCTACAACACGCAGACGGCCTTCAATGTTCCGGTAGCGGATCAAAGAAAAAAGTGGAATATCTCAGCAACGTTTTTCAGCAGTTTTTTATTGAGAAGATCCAGCCTATTGCCAGTCAAATTAATCATTACCAATACCAACTTAGTCCAATATTTGAAGACATGCTGGCACACCCAAATATATCGCCGAGCTTTGAAAAGTATATTAATCATTCCAATCAACAAGGCTTTGAAAACTATCAAGTTGCCATGCAACAACATATACATTTCTGGCAAGACTTATTCAAACGCTGCAATATCAAGCCAGGTAAACGCTAATTCGTACATTTGCTGTGCAATCAGGCTAAGATAACTAAAAAAGGGCTTGCAGATGGATATTCTCATCGTTATTATACCTGCCGTTGAAAAGCTTAGTCTTTATAACTAAAAGTCAATCAATACAACCGTAGCTCAGCTGGTTAGAGCACTACCTTGACATGGTAGGGGTCGGTGGTTCGAGTCCACTCGGTTGTACCATTTTTTCCAGCCCAGATTACTTACCGGTACCTAATCGCTCCACACGCCCCATAAAAATACTTACCCCCATTGTTTCAATTGAACTATTTTAATTTCAAAATTACAATCATTTCCTTATTAGATCATCAATAACTAGTTGTTACACTAGCCTTTTAATAACACTTTCAAACCACCCTTTTATCTCATAAATCAGATTTGTGCCCAAATGGTGCCCAAAATTTTCGTAGTCTTGCTTTTGAAGCTCGGTTATTTTGACCCCTACCCCAGACAATTGAAATTTTTTAGAAAAATAATTTGACCATTTATTTGTCCATAAGATTAGGAAGATTAGTCAAGTTGCTTGATTAATAATACTCTTAATTATTTTAAGTTATCAGTAATTAACAGGACACCATATTAACGCCCAGCCAAACCAAATTTCTTTGTCTTTTTTTACAAATCGCCGTAAAGTCCCGATTTAATTAGGTTTTATCCAGCATAAATCAGGCCTCCAGCACAGATCCGTACACGGTACCCGTTACGGGGGCTACTAACGCATACGGCTCCTACATCGAGTCAAAAGTGAAAGCGTTGAATAAACTTATACTGCTTCGCTACTTTCCCCAACATTTCCAAACCTGAAGCTAAATATCCCATGCGCTGAGTCACGGCTAATCTTCTGCTAAAAACGCTTCCTCTGTGTCAGTCCCCTTCGCTCCACCCTCCCCTTCGCTCCATACTCCCCTTCGTTCCACAAACTCCGCCTTGGTGATTAACCCAATTTGTTCGCGTGCTTCTTCACTACTATGAAGCTGTCTGACTTCCAGTGACTTATCATCAAAGGCTACGTCTCATGACTTCCCCTTTATGTGTAGGACATTATGTCCTACCGACCCACTGGATCTCCCGAGTTGTGCATAAAAGACATCACCACATGCACAAGGTCTATGACTGCGAAGCGTCAACCAATAACTAGCACCGCCGTTTATGGCATTTCATCTATTGGTCGTATTGCCTTCCCCTTCACCCAACAAGGTCAGCACGCTTAAGTGGTGA
>JAWUXU010000082.1:0-18677 GCA_034111145.1 Paraglaciecola sp. | reverse complement strand
ATTGAGCTCTGGCAAGGTAATTATTGGTATCAGTCGATGATCCATGCGAGCTTTTCTATAGGTATGCTGATTCTTTCCCCTTTATTTATTTTGTCTCAAGCATTGGGGCTGATGTATTTAGGCAGTTACCTTTATCGAGTTGGCTTTTTTACACAAGGTTTTAGTCAGCTTACATTTATAAAGATTAGTATTCTTGGGGTTGTCAGTACTGTCTTATGTATTGCTCCTCAAATATTTATTAACGATATCAGTCCCGAAGTCATTCCATTATACTCAAGTCTTTCCGCAGTTTTTGTTGCTTTATTATACGCACACATTGTTGTTAAAATTTGCAAATCAAAAGGTGCAATCATCAATGCATTAGTCTCTACGGGTAAAGTTGCCTTTAGCTTATATATTTTGCAGTCTATCGTCATGGGCATTTTATTACGTTGGTTAATACCTGAATTTAGTTTAACTGCCACCCAACTTGATTATTTATTATTAGTTTTAGCCTACACGGGCATTCAAATAGTGAGGGCCAACCTCTATTTACGAAAATATGAACAAGGACCATTAGAGTTACTTTGGCGGACACTTTATAAAAGAAGTATTGATAAGAAGCTTCAAGCAAAACTTAAAGTGCAAGTGCCTGACGCCAGTCATAAATAAATAGCTGCGCTTTTGTCTTCAGGACGTCACAATAATTCAGCTTAAATGAATGACTGGGATATTGCTTATGGTTCGTCCTAATCATTCATCTGGATCCCCTGAACATCACTGTTTAATGAGGTTTACTTCTCGTTGAGGGAAGGGGATTTGTATGTTTTGCTTTTTGAACGCGTCGTAAATTGCTAGATTGGCAGCATACTTAAACTCGAAATATTTATAGGTAGGCGCCAAAAACCTAACGCCTATATTGATACTACTATCGGCAAATTCGTCGATGCCTATAATGGGGCCACGTGAAGTATTTATACCTGCAATACCCTTAAGAGCCTCTTCGACAATAGCGATAACTTGATGGGGATCAGATTTATAGGCCACGCCCACGCACAGTTCGACTAGCTTTTCTTCCTTCGAGTTGTGCATGATTTCGCCAACCACAAGTCGGTTGGGTATTTGAATACGTACGTCATCTTCGTCTATGAGTATAGTGTAAGCCAGATGCACACCTTCCACCAAGCCGGTTTGGCCCTGAACGCTCAATGTGTCTCCAACAACAAATGGTCTGGTGATAATAATGGTAAATCCAGCGGCGTAGTTGGCGAGCATGCCCTGCAAGGCCAAGCCAGCACCCAGAGACAAAGCACCAACAATAGCAATTAAGGGAGTAACGCTAATACCCAGTCTGCTTAAAACCATCATAATAACAAACACAAGAATCACCAGATGTGCCGAGTTGCCAACAAAACGACTTAGGGTTATGTCGACTTTTTTACCAATCATCAAGCCTTCAACTGCCTTGCCAAGTTTTTTGGACATCACATATCCGACAGCCAAAATTATTAATGTGACTACAATTTGCAGGCCGTTTTCAATCAGATACTGAGTGATTGTGTTGGAGATAATCTGTAATTGTTCGAGCTCTTTATCCATTGGGGGAGTGTTCCGTATAGGGAGGGGTAAACCTCCAATTTTATTGACGTTCCTTGTGAACCGTCGCGTATATGCTAATTATTTTTTGCGCACTTTTCTATACTTTTCTATACTTTTTCGCACTTTTTTTATACGTTTTTTTGTATTAGGTTACGAGTTCATTCATGCCTTTAGGCGTGCCTTGGGCTGTAAGTTTATCTGGGTGGTTTTTGATAATCAATGTGTGATAAGTCTTTGTATAATTTAATCATAAAGCAAAATTGGTTATTCGAATAGCTTGTGGTCAAAGTGAGAATATGGGGTATGTTAATTTAGCTCCTTATTAAAGCCATCGCTTCTGTGGGACTAAGGTCGATACAAAATAACGATAATGTGTATCAAGTAAAAGTGGCCTTGCTTTGAAATCCTAGCAAGGCCACTGTTATCACTAAAATAGCTAAACTTAATAGCGAATTACAATCAGCAGGTCCTTTTTAATCTTGAGCCTGTTGTTGGGGCACAATCTGCATTTGCTTGTTTTTGGGTCTTAGTACTCCCAGCAACTTTATCGGATGATGCACAACCGCTGGCGCCTAATATTGATATTACACACAATAAAACTAACTTATTTTTCATTCTCAATCCCATTATTATTATAGTAATAAACTCGGGACAACTCCCTCATTTTGCCAATTAAAACAAACACCATATTACTGTCTAGTAATGCGGTATCAACAACATTAAAATACATGAAAACCTAAGTTTTGGTCAAGCTTAAATATTTAAAATAATGATACAAATCATGTATTTGTAACAATAATTTAACAATTTTAGTGGCAACATTTTGTATCCGTAAAGTAAACGTTATCTATGACTTGAAAATGAATTTATAGGTTGAATATGGGCTGGGATCACAGAATGTCGTGGTAGCAAATTATTGTGGAAAAACCCTCAACTTTCAACTCTCAACTCTCAACTTTCAACTATTAACTCTCAGGGCAGAATGAATTTTCAATAGTGCAAGGTATCTGTTTAATAAGTAACAATAGTGGCTTCGGACAATCCATTTTTTCAGCAAAAATTAAGAAGACAATAATCTGTGTTGATGCAGGCTTTTGATCCATGCCTGCCTTTGAATCAGCGGGAAGAGTTTGCATTTAGTCGAACCTTAGGCGAATAATGTCGAATATTTATCTTCGAGCATTAGATGTCTGTGATCATAAAACACCAAGAAAAAATTGCCTCTCCTGAGATTATTCAAAGCCGTTACGAGGATTTGGGTTACATATGCAGCCATTCAGTCGCCACCGCAATATACTTGGCTTGCCACTTACAAAAACCGATCTTAATTGAAGGCCCCCCCGGTGTTGGCAAAACTGAATTAGCTAAAATAACGGCCACTTATCTCAACGCACCTTTAATTCGCATGCAATGTTATGAGGGGCTTGACGAGTCAAAGGCACTGTATGAATGGAAGTATGGTAAACAACTGCTTTACACCCAGGTACTGAAAGATCAATTAGGCGATGTGCTCAGGGGCGCGCGGGGTTTGGATGAATCTATCGCCAGGCTTCATGATTTTGGAGATATCTTTTATTCACTCGACTTTTTGGAACCCAGACCATTATTACAAGCCTTGCAAAGTGAAGATGGCGCGGTTTTGCTGGTAGATGAAATCGATAAGGCTGATCAAGAGTTTGAGGCTTTCTTACTAGAGTTGTTATCAGATTATCAGGTGTCTATTCCAGAAATTGGCACGGTAAAAGCGAAGTCGGTACCCATAGTAATATTGACGAGTAACAACACGCGAGAGTTAGGAGACGCTTTAAAGCGCCGTTGTTTGCATCTGTATATCCCTTTTCCCGATGCACCCTTAGAAAATCGTATTTTAGCGACACAGGTTGAGGGGCTGGGTGAGCAGCTAAGAGATCAAATTGTGGCACTGGTTGGCGAACTTAGAAACATGTCGTTGAAAAAATCACCGGCAGTCAGTGAAACCATCGATTGGGCAAGGGCGCTGCTGTTATTAAATGTCAAAGAGCTTGATCCATACTGGGTGAAAGAGACCTTGAATTTATTGTTGAAGTTTCAGGATGATATCGAGCTAGTTGAGCCAGAAATCACCACCTTGTTAAAAGGTAAACGTTAGGTGCGTTTTGTTGTCGATTTTATTGGTGCGTTGCGTGAGGCGGGCTTGCCAGTGTCGCCAGCCGAATCCTTGGATGCATTAAAAGCGATCAAGTTGTTAGGACTTGAACGTCGTGATACATGCAAATCAGTCTTGGCCTTGACCTTGGTCAAACGACAAGCTGATGAGGGGACTTTTGAAGCGTTGTTTGACCTTTATTTTACAAGTGTTGAAAAAGCTAAACAAGGGAATACAGGTGCGAGCGAGTTCAACAAGAATATACTGACAGCTGAGAACGAACATAGTCATTTAAGCCTTGAAGAAGCTGAACCAAGCACTAACGAGCGTCATCTAGGCAATAACAAAAGTAAAACCGATAAGTCGAATCGCTCGCAATCTGGCGCAAGTTCAGAGTTGGGCCAAGCGCTTGAGCAAGAACAGGATATGAGTTTGGCGATTGCTCAGGCTGCTGTGGCAGAAAAACTATCTTCCATTGTGTTGTTTACACAAAACAGTCGTTTCGCTTATAAAATAATGCAACGCCTTGGAGATGACCCATTAAGGCTTGAAATCCATGCACAAACCAAAAGCCCTGAACATGCCAAAACACAGCGCAGGTTAACCCAATCCCGCGCCCGCCTATTTGATCAAGTTAAAGACTATGTGGAACAGCAGTATATGTTGTTTGCTCGACATAAAGGCCTGACATTCCGTGATAGTTATCTCCGTCAGTTAACGTTAAATCAACTTGATCGTTTCGACTACAAACGTATGCAAAGTTTGGTGCAGCGAGCCGCACGTAAATTAGCTTCGCAACATGGCCGCCGCCGTTTAACGCGCAAAAGGGGACAGTTAGATGTGCGTAAAACCGTCGCCGCCAATGCCGCTTTTGATGGAGCATTATTTCATACACGTTGGAAAGCGACCCGCATAGAAAGACCTAAAGTTGTGGCAATTTGTGATGTCAGTGGTTCGGTGAGCTCTGTGGCGCGTTTTCTGTTGTTATTTCTCTACTCTCTACAAGATGTGATGCCGAAAGTACGTTCCTTTGTTTTTGCCTCGGAGATGATCGAGGTCACAGACTTGTTTAAGCAGCAAGATATAGCGTTGGCGCTTGAAGAAATCATGCAACGCTGGGGTGGCTTGTCTACTGACTATGGCAAGGCTCTGTTAGGTTTTCAGTCACAAGCGCTAGGGAGTATTGATAAAAAGACCACCGTTATCATGCTCGGAGATGCGCGTAATAATCATGGCGATGGTCGAACAGATATATGGGAAAAGGTGTTTCGTCAGAGTAAGCGAGTATTATGGTTGAATCCGGAACATGGTAATAGTTGGGATAGCGGTGACTCAATTATGTCGAAGTATACGCCTTGGTGCAGCAGTGCAGAGCCTTGCCGAAATGTGCTCGATATTGAACGTATTTTTAGTCAGGTTTTGAAGTATTCCTAATATATACCCATAGCACCTAAATCGTTTCACACTCCGTTGAGTCCGTCATTTTGAGTTAGCATGAGCCTTCGCCTTTGCCGGACGAAGGCGCGTGCGAAATTCTCGCGGTGTGACATCGGTCAGCGACTTAAATACTTTTGAGAACGAGCTGATATCTCGATAACCTACCCCCATTCCAATGGTTTTAATGCTGTCCTGAGTAATACTTAAACGGTGTTTAGCCGCTTCAACTCTTAGTCGCTGTAAATAACGAGAGGGTAGTTCACCGGTCGCTTTTTGAAAGCGGCGAATAAAAGTGCGTTTGCTCATGCCAATTTGTTTGGCGAGATGCTGTAGCTCCAAGCTTTCGGCATAACGTTCGTCGAGCCAGTCCTGTGCTCGGTGAATACCCAAATCTCGGTGTTGCCTAAAACCGGCGATATTGATCAAGTTTAAATCGTTGGTTCGACGGCTATTAAAGCTGATATCTCTGGCCAAGCTTGCCGCTAGGGAGGAGCCGCAAAATTTTTCCAGTAGATGCAAACTCAGGTCCATTGCGGCATTTTGGCCATTTGAGCTGTAGATCCCCTCATGCTCTATACTCGCCTGATTAGCCTGCCATTGAATATCAGGATAACGCTGTTCAAATTCTCGTAGGTGGCGCCAATAGGTGGTCGCTCGTCCCCCGTTTAATATACCCGCTTCTGCGGCCCAAAAAATTCCGCTATTACTGCCAGCGATACGTGCACCCTTAGCATATTGCTGCGCCAGCCAAGGCGGAATTTCAGGATATTGCTGCGTGACCTGCTCGAAGTCTCCCCAGTAATGCGCAAGCATGATCAGATCATAATATTGCTCACCTATCACTGTATCGCCATGTATCGAATGGCCACCATAAAGCTTTACTGGTCGATGATCTGCACTGAGCAGATCGCAGTGAAATTGCTGGTCCTGTGGTTGGCGTAAATTAGCGCTGTGGAAGAATTCTAGGGAGCCATAAACCGTAGAAGCCCAAGCGCCGTTAAAAATCAGTAAGGCCACTCGCCATTTTGCATCTGGCATGATTTCCTGCACTTGAATAATATTCTCCACTGATACTTTGTTTGTAACTGGACCATTTTGACACATATACCGTGTTAAGTGGCACTTTACCCTAAGTACAATGTAAAAGAAGGGGCGTAAAGTAATGTCCTACTTGGGGTCAGTCTCGAGATGAACAATTTATAGAGGAAACAAAAAGTGGATATTACATTTTCAGCTGAAGAATTGGCTTTTCGTGACCAAGTACGTGTATTTTTGTCTGAGTCTTGGACTGAAGATTTAGCTGCGCGAATTAATGGGCGTGATGGCGATTATAAGGCAGCACAAATTGAGTGGCAAAATAAATTAAGTGTCAAAGGTTGGCTCGCTCCGGGTTGGCCTGTCGAACATGGTGGTGTTGATTGGTCGGTGACCGAGAACTTTATATTTGAAACTGAGCGTTCATTAGCTGGTATCCCCGATGTGGTGCCATTTGGCCTAAAAATGGTCGCCCCTGTTATTTACGATTTTGGTAACGACGAACAGAAAAAACGCTTTTTGCCGCGCATTCTTAAAAACGAAGATTGGTGGTGTCAGGGTTATTCAGAACCCGGTGCAGGTTCAGATTTGGCAGCATTAAAAACCAAAGCGGAACTAGATGGCGATGACTACATCGTAACGGGCGCCAAGATTTGGACGACTTACGCACAATATTCTAATTGGATTTTTTGTTTGGTTCGCACTGACTCTTCTGGCAAACGTCAAGACGGTATTACCTTCTTGTTGATTGACATGGATAGCGCCGGTATCACGGTCAATAAAATTTCTTCCATTGACGATCACCACAGTCTTAATGAAGTCGTTTTTGACAATGTACGTGTTCCTACTGCTAATCGCATCGGTGATGAGGGCAAAGGTTGGACTTATGCTAAAGCTTTACTCGCTCACGAACGCACTTCTATTGCTGCTGTTGCCGATTCTAAGCGGCGCTTGCGCGATTTGCGCGAGTTACTCGGCCAAGAAGTGAGTGGCGGACGTGCCCTTAGCCAAGACACACAGTTCCAGAATCGCCTCTCGAATACTGAAATTGAATTGATGGCCCTAGAATATACAGAGCTACGTGTGTTGGCCTCAACAGCAGACGGCAAAGGGCCGGGCGTTGAGTCTTCGCTGTTAAAAATAAAAGGTACTGAAATTCAACAGTCTATCCAGCAGATGTATATGGATTTGGCTGGTTATTATAGCGGCGTGATCCACGGCGAAGATACTGAAGAAACCATCGGTCACGCCTTTGGACACTCTGCGAGACAAGCTTATATGTATGGTCGTGCTGCCACTATTTACGGTGGTTCAAACGAAGTACAGAAAAACATTACTGCCAAATACGTACTGGGCCTTTAATTATGAATTTTAATTTATCTGAAGAACAAAACATGCTCAAAGACAGCGTCGCGCGATTTGTGCGAGACGAATATGACTTTGACAGCCGTCGCGCTAATGCCGCGAGTGACTTAGGTTTTAACCCTAAAAACTGGCAAATGTTTGCCGATCTTGGATGGCTGTCTATTCCCTTTGACGAAGCCCATGGCGGTTTTGGCGGCGGTGCAACCGAAGTTATGGCTGTGATGGAAGAGATGGGCAAAGGTTTAGTGGTTGAGCCCTTTGTTGCAACAGTATTAATGTTTGGTGGTTTGCTAAATAAAAGTGGTAACGCTGTGTTACAGAATGCCAATATTGAAAAAATCATTGACGGTTCACTGCAAGGATCATTCGCCTACTTAGAACGTCAGAGCCGTTTTGAACTGGCCGACGTAAAAACACAAGCCAAGCGTGACGGCGATGATTTTGTCCTCAACGGTGAAAAAACCGTGGTGTCTAATGGCATGGCCGCTAATAAAGTGGTGGTGTCTGCTAGAACTTCAGGTGAGCAGTGCGACGAAGCAGGTATTACCCTGTTTCTGGTTGATATTGACGCAGCAGGTATAGAGCGGACTTCTTACCGCCTGATGGACGGGCAATTAGTTGCGAACATTAAACTCACCGATGTGCGTGTTGCTGGCGATCATGTCTTAGGTGATGTTGATCAAGGTTACGCACTCATTGAAGCCGTTGTTGGCGACGTGATTATTGCTTTGTGTGCTGAAGCTATGGGCATTATGCAAAAACTTAACACTACCACTATTGAATATACCAAAACACGTAAACAATTTGGTGTGGCTATTAGTAGTTTCCAGGCTTTACAGCATCGTATGGTTGATATGTTTATGGCCGGTGAGCAAGCCAAGTCAATGTTGTATCGCGCAGTGTGCGCAGCAGAAAGTGGTGCCGATGACTTAGGTAAAAACATTGCTGCGTTGAAAGTGATGATTGGTCGTAACGGTAAGTTGATTGGCGATGAAGCCATTCAATTACATGGCGGCATGGGTTTGACAGACGAGCTTGATGTGGGTCATTACGTTAAACGTTTAATGATGATCAACACCACATTTGGCGATGCCGATTATCAACAACAAAAATTTAACCGTCTGACGTATTCTGACTGATAACTTATTCTGGCACTTGTATTGATGAAATTTGAAACAAGTGCCAGAACTTCTGCTGTTATCCATACCAGCCTCTAATCCATACCAGCTTCTAATCCACATCACTTTAGTCTGATATCAAAGACAAGGCAGGAAAATTTAGGGCCCTATTTTAAATCAAAAATATAACTATATACTCCGAATTCAGCCTTTCTCTTATAAGGGATATTGCTATTCTCAAACACATTATTCATGGCGACATTATCACAAAATACGCCTGCTTTTAGGTGTTTAAAATCATAGGTCGGGGCAATTTGCACTAGGCAAGGGGAAGAACTTTCCAAGTCTTTCCCTTGCCAATCATCATGCACCTTTAGGGCAATATCAACTGCCCTAAAAACAGTGGTTGCCAGAGCCAGCAGTTTTCATTGGCCAGAAAAGGACAATGATATAAAACCTGATTGCCTGTCCAAGCTGCTGAATCGTGTCTACACTTTTGCTTCAAATTAAAAAAACTGAAAACTCTATATGTATGAAGAAGCGTTGCACATTGCCCGCCGAACCCAGTTTTTTATTCTATTAAGCGCAGTTGTATTTAGCGTTTTTGCTTTATCTGTAAAGCCTTTAGATAAATTGTATAGCCTGGCTCTTTTGCAAGTTGAAACGGCTATCTCAATTCAATGGGATGACTACCTCCCTTGGGTCGAGGGGAAATTTGCTCAGGCAAAAACAGAATTTGATAGTCCCGTTTCTTCGCAGTTTTATTTTGGCTCGGATAAGCAGGCCAGTCCGATTGAAAAGGCTTTCGAAATGATGAGTCCATTTATGAAAACGCATCATAAAGATCTTCAAAATCGTGAATTGTTCAAACAGCTTATGGGTGAAATAAATTTCGCAAATGATATGACTTTTAAAGCAGAAACCATGCCCTCTCGCCTCATGGGTCCTCAAACAAATTCGCCCTTGGATATAACACGTTTAACCCAATCCCCTAGCGCCCAGAAAGAAGCGACGATGTATTATATCAGTCGAGTCAACACTGAGCAGGCGGTGTGGAACTCGCTGTATCATTCTATTGTTATTTATGACCGATACAACCATGCCATTGCAGCCACTGAAATCAACTTTTATGCAAATACGGGATTGGTAGAATCTGACTCGAAAAACAGCGAAAACCTTCAATCACCGCCTTGGAGCACATTGTCAATTTTTATAGATGGAAAATGGATTGAAACCATGTCCGAAGAAGGAGTCGTGCTTAGTGTCAAAGAAAAATATGAAGAGCAAATAGATATAAAAGTTAAGGCAGACAAAAAATCAATCAACCAATCAAGTATTCGTGACTGGTTGGCTGAAACATATCCAGCATTAGGGCAAAGTTCTGAAGGTCAGTTAAATCCCTTTTATGGCATTGAACATGTTTGGAGAGAGATTGCTGACCGTCCACTGAGCGATGCAGCGTTGTTTGTTCAGGCTTTGGCTGCAGAAGAAAAAAGACGCAACCATCAAGTCAACTTATTTGGGGTTAATATCCCCGCTCAGTTCGTCCCAATAGTGGGTCCGCTAACCATTCTGTTGCTGGTCTTTTATTTGTCTAGGATGATTACCCACATACAGGTACACGCGAGTAAGCATAAAGAAGTATTAGCCGAGTTCCCTTGGTTAGTATTAAACACTAAACATGTCTGGTGGTTAGATCCTTTATTTAGCTTTATGGTGTTCCCCGTCATAACCCAATACATCATCATGACAAAGCTACAACATTCTGGGATTTGGGTACAGCTTGGTTGGGTTTTTACTAGTTTGACTGTACTTATTGGGGTCAGAGTATGGGGACAGCTTCATCGACTTCGCCTATCTATATCAGGTTTCACTTAGCAATTACTGGAAAATAGAATTGACCCGCCTAGTGTAAACGTTTATTAATCAGCTATTGGCCCTGTTTAATTTTAAAACGCTCACTTTGTAATCAATTAATTGCTGATAAGTGGCAATTCGATACAGGCTAAACATCCTGGTTGGTCTGCTTTATTGGTTAAGGTTAACTGTCCATCATGGGCTTCTATAATTTGCTGGCACAATACTAATCCGATACCTGAACCTTGTTTCTTAGTGGTATAAAAAGGCACAAAAAGATTTTCATAGTTACCGATACCGACCCCTTTATCATCGATAGTTAACTTAAGGTTTTGATGATGAATCTGCCAGGAAATTAGCACCCGAGCATCAGTTGGTTCATTTTGCATCGACTCTAACGCGTTTTTAATTAGGTTTATCAGCACTTGTTCTATCAATATTGGGTCTAGGGTTAAACTCACCTCTGGTGATGAACCAACTAATATTTTATTGCTTTGAAACAGGGGAATGACCTTTTCAACCAAGGCGGTAATGGATGTGATGTTCTTTTTTGGTTCAGGTAAAGTGGAGATTTGCCTATAACTGCTTACAAAATCCTTTAAATTGTTGGCGCGCTGCGAAATGACCTGTAATCCTTCTAGTAGATTATTACTGTCTTGGCTAGTATTTTGTTGTTTGGCTAAACCCCGTTTTAAGGTTTCGCTGATAGAGGCTATGGGCGCAAGGGAGTTATTGATTTCATGGCTAATAACGCGCACCAAGCTTTGCCAAGCATTGCGTTCCTGAGTTCTGAGTAACAAACTAACGTCGGTGATAAAGAGTAATTTTTGCTGTTGCCCAGCATAACGAAATGATTCCACATGAACATTATATTTTGCCGGATGATCTGCAAAGGTCAATTTCATTACTTTACTTTGACCACTAACAATAGAGTCAAATGTTGATAGCTGTTGAGACAGATCATTTGAGGGTGATGATGTGGGTAATTGCAGCAGTTTATTCGCAGCAGGATTGCTTAATATTAATTCATTTTCATCGTTGACCGCTATAATAGCCACGTCTATATGATCAATAACTGTCCTTAACAGTAGCTGATTTTCAATTGATTCTAAACGTTGCTTATTCAACCTTTTGGCTAGATTGTTGATGGCGTTTACGAGCTCGTTTCTGGCATTATCACCATTCACCGAAGACGCTCTGAGACTATATTCACCTTGATTCATAGCGTCTAGAAGATGACTCAAACTGCGAAATTGGAAAGCGGATATTTGCTGAATCTTTAGATAGGAGTAAACAATTATGACTGTCGCTAATAATACTGTCAGTAAAATTAAATAGACCGATATTTTAGCGTAGATCATTACCCAGATAAGTAATGAAAATACTGGCAATGATGCAAGCAGTGACAGTTGAGCAAGCTGAGCTTCACTAGATTTTTTTGTCTGCATTGTAGTCCGTTAAACAACTGGTTTTGAGTGTTAGCGTTTTTCCAATCTACGATAAAATGCGCTGCGACTCAATCCTAGAGATTTAGCCGCTTTTAATGCATTGCCATCAAAAAAACTGAGTCGTTGGTCAATTATATCCAATTCTATCGTCTCTAGGGTGGGCAGCTCTGTGGGCGTTGATGGATTGTGTATTGCGACTTTAGTCGTGGCAGTCAAACCTAAATCTTCATATTTGATTTGTTGATTTTGACAAAGTATTTGTGCCCGTTCAATGACATGACTCAACTCCCTGATATTTCCGGGCCAATCATAATCCAGCAACGCTTTTTGTGCTGCAGGTGAAAGAACATGTTTTTTTGCCTGTGCTAAAAAAGATTCTGCAAGGGGGATAATATCTTCTTTTCTGTCGCGTAAAGGCGGGATCTCTATGGTGACAGTGTTTATTCGGTAAAGTAAATCTTTACGAAATTCATTTCGAGCGACCGCTTCATCTAAGTTCGCATTAGTGGCACTTATCAGTCTCATCTCTACTGATATAGTTTTGTTTGATCCAACCTTTTCAAACTCACCGTCTTCTAACACTCTTAATAATTTACCTTGCTGAGAATAGGGGGTATTGGCAATTTCATCTAAAAATAATGTGCCACCATCCGCAAGTTCAAAACGGCCAATACGGGTGCTTTTTGCGTCTGTGAATGCGCCTTTTACATGACCAAACATTTCACTTTCAAACAAGGCTGCAGTGACTGCTCCCATATTGACCGATATTTGATTGGTTTGATGACGAGCAGAGTGCTGGTGGATATAACGAGCAAACATACTTTTGCCGGTACCATTTTCACCGGTTAACAACACGCTGGCATTGCTATTCGCCACCTGATTGATAATGGCCATTGTGTGTTGCATGGCAGCAGAGTGGGCAATCAGTTCACCACTGAATTCGCGATTCACCTGTTGTTGCAATAGTTGATTTTGTTGGGACAGTTTGTTGGCGTTTTTGACACTGTTTGCCAGTTTTATTTGATTGTTCACTATGGCGATCAGGCGGTCTATATCCCACGGTTTTTGAATAAAATCATTGGCGCCATTTTGCATGGTACTCACCGCTACTTCTATGCTGGCCCAACCTGTCATCACCACTATGGGCAAATCTTCGTCTAGCTTTCTTATGGCAGTAATTAAACGTAATCCTTCATTGCCTGAAGTGGTATCAAGGGAATAATTTAAATCCATCAATACCAAACTAAAATTTTGTTTTGCCAATAGGGCAACAGCAGACTCTGGTGTTTGACATAAGCTCACCTCAAAGTTTTCAGAGATTAACAATATCTTTAAGGCGTAGAGCACGTCGTTGTCGTCGTCAACCAGTAAAATTTTCTCTTTCATGACACGGATATTCCTACCTTATTGATGTTTAGGTTTTAAGCTAACGTAATATGTGCTTTTCAGCTTTTTCATCGTGTGCACTTACTTAATTGAATCCAACAGTCAAAAATGGCTTCCATGCCCACCTTATACTCTATGGTAATGACCATAGTGATGTTTTTATTTTCTGGAGACATTTATCCAACTATGACTCTATGCCTCGATTTATCGCGAATGGGATTATTCATAATGTAATGCTTCGCTTGGTTCCATGCTCAGTGCGGCTCTTGTAGGTAAATAGGTGGCAAGCATCACTACACTGCCAATTAAAGTGGTCATAATAAAGGCTATGATGAACAGCGCCAAATTACCCGTGCCGAATATTTTCGACATAGCGAAACCCATACCACAACCCGCCAATAATCCAGGGAGTCCACCCATCAAAAACTGCTTAAAACCGGTCATCATAAATTCCCTAGTGATCGTTTGTTCATCTGCACCCAAAGCACGTTTGATACCGATTTCCTGAGTTCTTTGACTGATAGTATTGGCCATAACACCATATATGCCGCTAGCAGCTAAAACCAAGGCAGCAAGGGCGAATAGAGTAATGAGGCTACTGATAAACCGTATTGGTGCAGTAAAGCGTACATTATTTTGTTCATAGGTTTCAATTTGAAATGAGGGAAGTTGTGGGTCAATTGACATCAACGTTTGGCGCAGTGTATCTGTGACTTTAGCGACGTCAGCATTCATATGCATAGCAACCGTTAGTTGTTGGCGAGGGTCTTGGGTAAAAGGTCTAAAGATGGTTGGAATATGTTTTTCTTCTCGACTACCTTGAATGGTATTTTCAACCACACCCACTATGGTTATCCAAGCAGCTGGTTCGTCATCGCTCAAGCGGAATTGTTTTCCGATCGGGGATTCATCTTTATAGTGTAATTTCGTGAAATTTTCGGACACTAATGCGGTTTTCTTTTCCAGTCCATTATCACTTGAATTAAAGTAGCGACCTTGTTTTAACTGCACACCTAATGTGCCTAACGCTCCTGGCATGATTGCAATGTAGTTGGCTCTGGGATAACTGGTATTGTTGTCATAAGTGTACTCCTTAGCGGCTAACAAAAAGTGTGCTCGACGGCTCCAATCACCTGGCAAAGCTGAAGAGATCATGACGTTTTTAATGCCAATGCCTTTGGCTAAACTGCTTTGTAAGCTGTGCGCAAATTGCACCTTTTTCTCACCAGACACATAGTTGTCGTCTGATAACCGTATCTTAGCGATTAAGGTGTTTTGGATATCAGCGCCTATATCTTCATGACTTTGAATATAGGCCGCAACCACCATCACACCGGCCGCAATCAATACTGTCATAGAGATAAATATTTCACTGATGACTAATATGCGGTTTAATCTGCCTGCTTTTTTGCCTAATGCTCCACGGGTACCGTCTCGCAGCACGCTATTAAAGTCCCCTCCGGAGTTTTTCCAAGCAGGTAATAATCCAGTGACTAAAATGGTACTTATCAATATCGTAAAGAAAAGTGTCATGGTGTAAGCGTTAACCCCAAACGTCCACCAAAAAGCAGGAGGGTCGACAAAAAAGGTCGCCGTAATGGAATTTGTGATCTCCAGACCCCATGCTAGTACGAGTAAACCTACCACTCCGCCAGCAGTGCAAATGATGATACTTTCCCACAACATTTGACTGATGAGACGTGACCGAGGGGCACCAAGTGCAACCCGAATAGCCGTTTCTTTGCCGCGCTCTACGGCTCGTGACAATAATAAGTTACCCACATTAATCGATGCCAGCAATAGAATTAGCATCGCCACTATATGCATGGAATAAATCACTGCATGGGCGTCTCGCTCTCCTTTTCCAGGAATAGAGGTGATATAGGCACTGATGCCACTATTTGTATTGGGATATTTTAGTTCTAAGCGCTGCATGACTACTTGCAACTGCTGGTTAACTTGTGCCAGCGTAGAGTTGTCATTTATGTGTGCAATGCCGTGCACAATTTGCGCTGTTTCCCGGGTAAGTTGTTTATTATCAACTTGCAAGGGAAGCCACAACTGAGCTGTATTTGGGAAAAGATAGCCCTGAGGCATTACCCCAATAATGCGGTGATTGTTGCCATTGATTTGTAATGATTGATCAATGACATTTTGCTCTCCGCCAAATTGATTTTGCCAAATATTGTAGCCAATAACCGTCACAGACTCTGCCCCATATAAGTTATCGCTAGGCAGGAACGCGCGGCCAATCAGAGCTTTGGTGCGGGTTATTGCGAAAATATTGGCTTGGGCATA
Organism: Paraglaciecola sp.; assembly: GCA_034111145.1. Taxonomy (GTDB): domain Bacteria; phylum Pseudomonadota; class Gammaproteobacteria; order Enterobacterales; family Alteromonadaceae; genus Paraglaciecola. The sequence continues at coordinate 3,030 of JAWUXU010000082.1, read as the reverse complement.
AATTGCTTTATAGCGCCGCGCTCCATCTCTGCCTGATACATTGACACTAGCGTCTTGGTAGGCGCCAAATTCAGACAGACCTTTGACGCTGTTTCTTACTTCATCGTAATCGAGCAGGTTTATACTATCAGCATCTTTTTTTCCATTTTCTGAGCTGCTGATCAAGACGATTGAATCGCCATCTTGAAAAGGCAAATCTCTATAAAGTACGGTGTTAAAAAACGAAAACATATAAACACTGATGCCTATGCCTGCGGCTATAACTAAGGTGGTTAAAGCAGTAAAGCCAGGTTTTTTGGCTAATAATCTCAGAGCGTAGTTAAAGTCTTGAATAATCATTTGCTGTCCCCCTTAACCAACCAAGCTTTGCTGATCATGAATAGTATTAGGCTGGTCTGATATTATCTGACCGTCAAGGATTGTGATGTTGCGATGCGCCTTTTCTGCTGATCTAGGATCATGGGTCACCATACAGATGGTTGCCCCTTCACTGTGAAGCTTGTCGAGCAAATCCATCACTGCTTGTGCATTTTTTGAGTCCAAGTTTCCCGTAGGCTCATCGGCTAAAATGATTGAAGGGTTGCCGGCAATAGCACGAGCGATCGCCACTCTTTGCTGCTGTCCACCGGATAATTGAGAAGGGAAATGTTTGCTGCGGTGCGACATATCGACTTTGGCTAATGCATCCTGCACCATTTCCTGACGTTGGCTTTTACTTAAGTCATTGCGATAACTCAGGGGAAGATCAACGTTTTCTTCAACATTCAGGTCACTAATTAAATTAAATGATTGAAAAATAAAGCCTATCTCCATGTTGCGAATCCGGGCTCGTTCTGATTTGGATATATCTGACACATCATGGGTGGCTAAATGATATTTACCACTGGTGTTGGTATCCAATAATCCCAACAATGAAAGAAGTGTCGATTTTCCGCAACCAGAAGGCCCAGAAATTGAGACATACTCACCTTTATCAATGGTCAGTGAAATATTGCTAAGGGCGTGTGTTTCCACTTCTTCGGTGTAGAAAATCTTTTCGATGTTGTCGAGTCTAATCAATGTTGCGCTCATAATTTTTACCTTTCACTATTGTATTTAATTAATGCGAATTTTTTGATAACTATCCCAATTACTGGGATCGGAAATGATGATTTTGTCGCCTAATGACAAACCGTGCATCACTTGAATTTGGTGAATTGAACCTTTGCCCAGTGTTACTATTACACGCTGGGCAAAGTTGCCATCTAGACTGATTTTGTAAACGGCTGTCTCGCTTTGGCTTTGGGCAAAAAGAGGCCGGTTGACAAAAAGTGTGTCAGAAATTTCGGCAATTTTTATTTCTCCCTCAACCGCAAGATCAGGTCGGGCATCCAAAGGTAATTTACCCATGAATTCTACGTCTACTTGCACGTTGCCATTGACCACTGCAGGATCAATACGGGATACACGGCCAGTGACTTTATTATTACGGGTGTCGATAATGACTGTTTGACCGATAGCCACATTGCGAATTTCAAGTTCAGGGATGTTAATTTCTGCAATCAGTGAGTCCTGTTGGGCGAGTTTAGCTATATTTCCGCCCATGCTTATACGCTGCCCGGGTTCAACCGGCACTTCTTGCACCACACTATCGATTGAGGCCACTATTTTTAAGTTTTCAACCTGTTGTTGTGCCCGCTCTAACTCTTTGCGCATTTTATTTAGACGGGCAATACGCGCATTGTTTTGTGCTTCGATACTCTCTTGCATGGTCGACAGTACTTCTTGCTGAATATCCCAACGTTGTTTTGATTGCATCGTCTCTAAACGCGTTTGCTCATAGTCAATTTTTGATACCACACCCAAATTTCTACTTAACAATTGTGTGTGTGCTTCTAGTTTTAGTTTGCTGCTCTCATAATCAAGCTTAGCGTTTAGCATCACTGCTTTTTGCATGAGAAATTCAGATTTTTGTCGCACCTGACTGGCAGTGGCCTCAGCTACTCTAGCTTCTAATTCCCATTGGGTTTCTTCTAATAATTGCAGAAGTTGCGGATTACTTAATTCAACAATTAAATCGCCACGTTTCACTAGAGTGCCCGGCTTAACCACAACCCGTTCTACTCTGGCCTCAACACTTGCTGAGAGCCATTGAACATTGTCAGGCACAAGCATACCGCTGCCCCTGACACTGACTGAGAATTCACCGCGCTTTACTTCATCAGTAACAATACTTTTTGCATCAACACTGAAATCTGCCTGAGACAATAACCACAAGTAGTTAAGTGCGACACACACAATTGCTAGGCCTATAGTCCAGGGCCAATAACGTCTCAGTAACGTGCTCTGAGTCTTTTTGCGCGATATATCCAAGGTTGAGCCTCATATACAAAATTGAGTTTAGTTAAAACTGTTTTACAATGAGCACTGCAGTGAGCATGCCAAGTAGTTATCTACATGATTATTATGAATAATTTATATTATTCATGTTGATGAATTTTAACTTTCCCTGAAATGGGAAAGCTAAATTTGGTAAAAGTCCCATGAATGGGAAAATATTGTGAGTTAATCGATAAAGCTAAGCTGATATGAAACAAGTCACTATGCTGATTTAAATCTTCTGCTCTAGTGAGGTATCACAGATTCTGAGCCGTTTTTTCCTCTACTTGTTTAAGTTTGCTAGCTATCAGTGTAGAGGCCTTAGCAAAGCTTAAACGGCGGAACTTGATTGAAGATAAAATTGTTTTTATTAATGATATTTCAGCCGTGATATCTTCTATTTTTGTCATATCATCGGTTAGACTTTTAGTAAATGATTCTTTGGTATTAGCCTTCCAACTTAATTCACTATCAGCATCAATCATTTTGGCAATGCACCATATAGTCATTAACTGTTCCACCTGACTTAACACCAGTTCACCAATGTGAATGGTATTGAGGTCTAACAGGTGGTAGCGATCAAATAAATCTCGACTAAAGTTTGCATGTAATTCCTGGACTCGTTGAAAAGGGTTATTGGCGATAGAATTTAGAATTTGCTGATGTTCTGCG